>CANHKJ010000181.1 GCA_947460915.1 Verrucomicrobiia bacterium | reverse complement strand
TTTTCGAGTGTGGTGTTGTAATGAATCGTGCCACCGGCGGCGATGACGCGTTGGCGCATCAGTGCGGAGAAAGCATTCGGGTTGAGATGGCAGTCATCGGGAAACCACACGGAGCCAGCGACGTTCATGGTGATGGCGGGGTCCATTTTTGCGGTTGCTGCGGCATCGAGCACCTCGGCGCGTGCGCCCAAGGTGTGAGCCATGGCGGCCACGGCAGCTTCTTCGTCGAGTCCATGCTGCGTCTTGCATAGCATCAGCAAGCCTTTTTGGGTGAGTCCGAAGTCACCATCTTTCGAGAGCTCGGCAAACAGAGCGCGGCTTTGCAGGTTGAGATCGAGCAAGAGTTGTTGGCTGGCCTCGACGTGGCGTGAATTGGCATGGCGGTAAAAGAGCCAACCCCAGCGCATCAGTGCCGGGCTCAGGCGTGGTTTGACGTAGAAGGGGCTTTGTGGATTGAACATCCAGCGCAGACCTTTGGAAAGCATACCAGGGGCGGCGAGTGGAATGAAGTGACTGGGCACAACCATGCCGGCATTGCCGAGCGAGCAGTTATCGCCTTTCTCGGCTTCGCGTTCGATGATGCTGACTTTGAGCCCGCGTTGGAGGGCATAGTAAGCGGAGCAAAGTCCGATGACGCCGCCGCCAATGATCCAAATGTGTCCGTCTTTTTTCATGACTGTGTGCGCGCGTAAGATGGCACTGTACTACACAAATGACTAGTTTTTTACGGAAAAATTTCGGCTCATCCATAAAGAAAAGGAAATGATTGATGGGTTATCGGCTTTTGCATGTAGGTTGCTATGGCTACGCTGCAAGTTCTTGTTTTAAGTAAAACTGGGAATTTCGACCGATATCAAAGATGAGGTGTTGAAGTTGGTGGTGGCGAAGAAGTGATCGATGGGGAGAGTGTTTCTCTTGATTCTGACACTCACAACATTTCGTGAAATATTCAAATCTGAATCGGCGCATTTTTTGAACAACGGATTGAAATGATGAATGCTCACAAAGTTGCTTTTGTAATTTCGATAGATTCCCCCTAATAACCTATAACGAATAACCTACCTTCAACCCTCTCGGGGCTTCCAGTCTTTTTTCCAGATCTTTTTGGTGGGTGTTTTCTTCCCCGTTTCTCCGAGTGATGCGCGGTCATCGGCTACGGTGCGGTGACCAAGAGAGGCGAGGAGATTGTTGATTTCCTCGGCTTCTTTGAGGAGCGGCAGGAGTTTTTCTGCACTGAGGCCGGGTTGATTGAGCGCGGATTGGTTGGCGGCGTAGCGTTGGTTGAGGGCTTTTTCGCTAAGCTTGGAAAGGGCGTCTGCGGCGGCGTTTTGGAGTAGTGTGTTGACTTCTTGGTGAAAAGTGGGGTCGCGTTGCAGTGCGAGCTGATCGGGCACGGGGAGGCTGGCGAGGAAGGTATTGATCGCGGCGGGACTGGCAGCGTCGCAATCAGAGGAGAGGATACTTTCGAGGAGCGGAATGCCTTCGAGGAAGCGCGAGGCTTCGAGCAGGGTCTCGAGCTGTTCGCAAAGGAAACGTCGGGCCTCGGTGGAGTGAAGGGCGAGGTTGCAGAGGTAGGCGACGGTGGGGTCGATGTTGCTGGGCTCGTAGCTGGGTGCTTTAGCTTCATCTTGCGGCTTGCGTTGCTCGCGGAGCTGTTTTTTTTGCGCGGTAGAAGTAGCGGCGCGGAGATCGGGAGCGCTCATTTGGAGGCGGGTGGCGCAGTGATTGAGCAGGGAATCGCGCGAAACGGGATCATTGATGTAGGCAAGCAGGGCGGCGACTTCGCGGGCGGTATTGCCGCGGGCTTGTGCATTGGCGAGACCACCCTCGACTTGAGCGCGATCAATTTTGTAGTCGAAAAAGGGTCGCGCTTGGGTGAGGAGTTCGCGAAAGGCCTCAGGTCCCTCGCGTTTGAGAAAGGAATCGGGGTCATCGCCGGGTGGCAGGCTGACGACACGGATGTGAATGCTTTCGTTCGAGAGCTCGCGAAAGGCTTTGATCGCCGCTTCGTAGCCGGCTTTGTCGGCATCGAAGCAGAGGAGAGCTGTGTCGGTGTAGCGTTTGAGGATTTTCGCGTGTTGTGGGGTGCAGGCGGTGCCCTGCGTGGCGATGGTGTGATCGATGCCGTGCTCGTGGCAGGCGACTGCATCGAGCTGCCCTTCGCAGATGAGAACGGCCTTTTGGGTCATGATCGGGCGGCGGGCGCGATCAAAGGCGAAAAGGATTTTGCTCTTGGAGAAAAGGGCTGTTTCGGGGGAGTTGAGGTATTTTCCCGAATTGGGATCAATGACGAGCTGACGACCGGTGAAGGCGATGATATCACCTTGCTCGTTAGAGATGGGGAACATCAAGCGATTGCGAAAGCGGATGTAGAGGCCGCCTTGTTCGCGTTGGATGGCGATGCCGGAATCGACGAGTTCGCGGCCGGTGAATTTTTTCTCGCGAGCCCAGTCGAGAAACATTTTTTGATCATCGGGCATCCAGCCGACGGTCCAGCGGATGGCCATTTCTCGTCCGTAGCCACGGGATTGTAAGTATTTTCGAGCATGTTTGGCGCGTGGATCGCTGAGCAGTAGCTCATGCATGAAGCGTGCGGCCTCGCGGTGGAGGTCGAGCAAGCGGCTACGCTTGCGGCGATTGCGCTCGGCATCGGGATCATAGACGTCCTCGACGATGGGAATATTGGCCTTGGCGGCGAGTCGGCGAATGGCGTCCACAAACGAGAGCCCCTCGTATTTCATCACAAAGGAAAACGCATCGCCGCCTTCGCCGCAGCCGAAGCATTTGTATGATTGGCGTTGGGGATTGATGTGGAAGGAGGGAGATTTTTCGTTGTGAAACGGGCAATTGGCCTTGAACGAGGAGCCAGCACGCTTGACGGGGATATAGGAGCTGATGAGGTCCACTATGTCGGTGGCCTCAAGAACTTTGATCCGAGTTTCTTGGGAAATCTGTGCCAAATTGATGCGAGTTAGTGCGGTGGAAATGTGTAGCAGAAAGGCGACGAATCGGCACGGATTTTTTTTGCGTTCGACGAATTGCCTCGAACGTGAAGTTTTTCACTAAATTTGCCAATTCGTCAGATGGATTTCCCATAAATTGATAGAGAACATGTTCACAAGGAATAATCAATTATTCGTAATAATAAGGAATTTTTGCTTTCCATTCATAGCAAAATCCGCATACTAAGACTCTATTATGAAAATTACCCCCTATGCTTTTCTACTTCTCTCCACGGCTCTCTGCTGCCCGCTACTCCATGCGTGGACACCCGGCGTGAGTGCCCCAGTGCCACTCTCGGGACTGGTAGTGGATACGAAGGATCGAAATGACGTGATTTCTTTTTTCCAAAATGTCTATCAAGCATCGGAAGGATATCAGGCGGTGATGAATTGGACGGGAGATCATGGGACATGCTCGGAAGGTACTGTTTCTTCTGCATTTGTCGATATGGTACAACGGCGGGTGAACTACTACCGCGCGATGGCAGGAGTGCCTGCATCAGTGACAATGAATACGGCATCGACTGTGGTGACAGAGGGTGATCCCTATGGTGCTGCGAGTGCGGTGACCAAAGTGGTAGCAGCGCGCAAGTCGGCACTATTGATAAGTAGAAATGACTTCGCTTCGCACGATCCAGCCACGAGTAGTGCCTGCTTTAGTTCTGCTGCGGGTAATGGGAGCAAGCTTGGCAACATTACTTTAGGTTTCTATGGCCCCGGCGCAATGGACGCCTACATGAAGGAAGATGCTGGTAATCGTGATGTCGGACATCGACGCTGGCTTATCTACACTCAGGCAACAGATTTTGCTACGGGTGATGTTCCCTACGTCAGTGAGACGTTACGTCAGGCAAACACTCTCTACGTGCGTCAGCGTAGCACGGAACTCGCTACCGTGGCTCCTCGTTTCATTCCCTGGCCGAATGCAGGTTATTGCCCATGGACACACGCGACAGAATTCTGGTCGCTGAGCTATCCAGGTGCAGGGTTTTCCGCTGCCACCGTCTCAGTAACGAAGGCAGGTGTCGCGCAAATTGTTAGTAATGTGAAGTTTAGAGAGGGTTTTGGAAACAATGCGATTGCATGGCAGGTAGAAAATTTTGCGATTGGTGGAGCAGACACCGCATATCAAGTAACTGTCTCAGGAATGACGGGAACTAATGTTCCAAGCAGCCACAGCTATGAAGTGACGTTTTTTAATCCCGATCACTTGTTGACAACGCCTAAGCTAGAAGGAACCAACAATCCTCCACTAGCAGGCGCGAAATATACCCTTGCAGGGATGAATATTGCTGAAGAGTATCGTTTGGAAGTGGGTGAGAAAGCTGCACTGAGTGGCACTGAAGGCGCAGAGGATTCTACTTCGACATTTGTGATGGAAGGCCCTGTAAAAAATTATGCACAACGCGCCAGCACGTATGTGCGTAGTGGCTCCAAGGCGTTCAATTTGGCCTACACGAATGTGGCGCAGACGGAGCAGTGGATCGAGCTTGATCGCGTGATTTTACCCAATGCGTCATCTACTTTGAATTACTATCGTCAAGTTGCATACATCAGCAGTAATGTAACATTTATCTGGCAATATGTAATGAATGATAACGGCGATTGGAAAGATTTTCCAGGTTCGGCTAAGGCCGGCGCGTCTGCTCTCGCCGCACCCTACAATATTACGGAGAGTGCTTATACGGATCAGTTGAAACTTAATTTCCCTAGCGAGACTGTCGGTGTCCCTACACGCGTACGCATGTTGATTCGCAAAGCTCCAGGCACAGAACATATGGTGAATCCTCATAGTTCTGCCAATTATTCGGGTGTATTCATCGATGATATTTCTTTTACCAACTGTGATTGGCTCAGCCGTCGTGTTCTGACTTCCATTCCCGCATCGGCCAAGGAAATTTCGCTTAATACTACTACAGCGGGTAAAGCGCTCGCCAATGGCGAGCAATACACGCTCCGTGTTCAGCCACGCGTAGGCTCCAAGTGGATGACGGCGAGCCCATTGTTTGATGTTTCCGTGGGCAGCGCTCCCAATAAAGCACCTACATTGGCTGTCATAGCGGATCCCGCTGCGATCTTGGAAGATGAAGGCGAGCAAACGATATCACTCAGTGGCATCACGGCAGGTGGCGAAACGCAAGAAGTAAATGTCATCGCGCGTTCGAGCAATCCCGCGTTGATTCCTGATCCGGTCGTGGATTACACCAATCCTAACAGCACCGGACGCTTGCGCTACAAACCCATGGCCAATGCCAGTGGCTCGGCAGTGATTACCGTTACGGTCGATGATGGACAGGCGGAGAACAACCAAGTGAGCCGTAGCTTCAATGTCGCGGTGACGGCGGTGAATGATCCAGTGGGTATTGTTGGTCTACAAGACATGAGCATTGCGGAAGACACGAACACAGGACTGGTGCCATTTTCCCTAGTAGATCCTGATTCTCCGTTGACAGTAATGACGATCACCGCAACAAGCAGCAATCTTACCTTGGTTCCCGTCAAAAGCATACAGTTGGCAGGAACTGGTGCTAACCGGACAATCAAAGTCACACCAGCCTTGAATCGCAGTGGCACAGCTCTCATTACTCTCGTAGCAGCAGACAAAACCCAACGCATCACTATGCCCTTTACTCTTACAGTCAAGGAAGTGAACGATCTCCCAATTCTCGCAAAAATTGGCAAACCGAAGGCATTGAAAGAAGATGGGCCAGCATCGGTTGTGGCATTCAGTGGCCTCAGCTCTGGCGCTAATGAAGTGCAACCTTTGACCGTCACTGCGACATCGAGCAATCCATCAGTTATTCCTCATCCAGTTGTGAGCTACAATAGCCCATCAGCAGCTGGTTCATTCAGCATCGCACCCGCGCCGAATCAATCGGGCAGCGCGACCATTACTCTGACCATTTCTGATAATGGATCGGTGAACAATACCATCACACGCACCATGGTGGTAAGTGTAGCTCCCGTCAACGACGCTCCCAATATTTCTACGATTGCACCCTGGAAGATGGTGAAAAATTCGACCAGCTCCCCTATTCCTTTCACGGTAGGTGATTTGGAAACGGCACCAGGATCGCTCACGGTGACTGCGGTGACGAGTAACAAAAAACTGTTCGCGCCAACGGGTATTGCATTCAGTGGTTCTGGAGCTAACCGTTTTATTTCACTTACACCGATTGCCAATGCCATCGGCACCGCGACGGTCACTGTGACTGTCAAAGACGAGAAGCTGACGGCAGTCCGCACTTTTGTGGTTACTGTCAATGCCTTAGAAACCTACGCGACTTGGGTTGCCAACCGCTACCCGGGATTGGTTGAGGATGGATTCGCTGGTGACTTCGATGAAGATGGTCTTACCAATGGAACTGAATATGCATTAGCATTGAATCCCACGGAAGTATCAATTCTAGGTGCACAGACACATAGCATTGATACGGGACTGTTGGAAATGACAATCCCATTGTTAGAGAAGAAAACCGACGTCGTTTATGCCGCAGAGTATTCTGCTGATGGAATGAATTGGAGCAGTGATAGCATCACTGTCACTCATGC
>CANHKJ010000180.1 GCA_947460915.1 Verrucomicrobiia bacterium | reverse complement strand
TGTTGCGAGGCCAGCCATGCATTGCCACGGGCGATGGCTTGCTTCATTTCCTCTTGCAAGGAGACGTAGGGCGAAACATCCGCCAGTGCGACAGTGGCGGATGCGATCAGACAAATTACTGCTTTCATAGTAGTTGGATTTGGTTTGAAATGGAGTTAGAGTTTTGTGGGTTCAATCAAGAAAAATACCGAGGTGCCTTGAGGAGGAATGCGCTTGGTGTTAGCCAGCCACATCTCATCATTGGTATTATCTTTTCCGGGATAGAGAAATAGGGAACCGCGGCTAACAAAAATCGCGGCGATATCGCCATTTTGTTCGGCCACAAATTGACCTTCATACATCATGGAGCCGCCATAGACCCAAGGATCTGCCGACATCGGCTTAGTCGTGCGCGTGTGCATGATCCAATCAGAGATCGGCACCTTTTTGGCTTTGCCCTCATGCTGCCACTCGATGGATAAATTCACGCGTGCGGCCTTGCGGACTTTTTCCTCTACTTCGGGAAATTGATCAGACAGAACACCGCGTTCTTTTTCGATCGCATAGAGTTCCTCCGATGCGACGTAACGCAGCAGCTTCATAGCGATGTTGAGGTGCATTGCGCTAGCTTTGGTGATGAGCAGCGACTCATGAATTTTTCCGTTCTCGTGAACTACGGCGAATTCGAGCAATCCCTCATTCATGTTCACTGTGCAGGGCACGCGCACTTGTCGGGTCTTGGGGTCGAAAATGATCTCGCCAATTTGCATGGTGCCATCGGCCAGCTTTTTCACTGAGGGAGCCGCCTTGTCAGAGGGTTTTTCTTCCGCTTGCTCGGCAGCCGGCTTCTCAGGCGTAGGCTCAGGCTTCGCTTGATCAGGTTCGGCAGCGAACAGAATCGAGCAAAAAATCGGAAAAATATAGGCCACAGAGCGCATAAGAGATAGAAGGAACTAATAGTGTAACGTTACCAACGCCGAAAATCTTAGATTTTTTTACGGTGCGGGCGTGTTTAATCGACTCGCGAACTTTTGCCAGAGCAGACGGGAGACAGATGACTGAAACAGTGAGAGCGGATCTTGAGGCTCTTTGTGTGCGATGGGGGCCTGAAAATCGGTGAGGGAACCGACATCCTCGCGGATCAATTTATAGGCGCTCGTCAGCACAAGATTTCGGAGGACGACTGGATCGGTTTGATCCGAGGAGATCGTAATCGTTTTTGATTGCGTCGATTTTTGATCGTAACCGCTGAACCAAAGTGCGATGGGTAATTTGGGTGCATCTTTGGCGGGGCGCGGGCCGCTGTTTACCTTAGCTTTGATTTCGACAATGCCTGAGGAGTTCGTGCTGAGCAGAGCGCAAAGTTCCGCCAAAATAGGTTCTAGCAACTCCGCCGTTTCTCGATCACAGCCAGCCTTAAGCTGGATGACATGCACGGCCGAGGGATCGACATTCCATAGTGGCAATTGTGGTGAGAGTCGCTGAATGGCCTTCGAGGCAAGCTCATACTGCGCAGGCTCTGGCTTGACGCCATCAAGAACCCGTTCCCAAGCTAACAAGGCACGTTGCAATTCGCCCTTAGCTTCTAGTTGTGTTGCCAACGCGACGAAAAAATCTGAACCTTTTTCGGCCAGATCGGCATAGCAATCGAGACCAGGCGATACCGACAAATCTCCGAACTCCGCCAGTAAATCTTCTTTTTCCTGCGGAGGAGGCTCCAGCGCTGGATCAGGCAGCATCAACTTCGTAGGCTTCACCAAGATGGCTTTGGCTGGCAAATCTTGAGCAATGACATCGACTGCTTTCAGATCTATGGCTGTGGCATGACGCACCTCGACAAGGCGCTGATCAGAGGGCGGTGTCAAAAAATCTTTGTCTTTTACCCCATTCCACCAGACGAGGGAAACGGTGATCACGCATGAAATGACGGCGATGAAATAATGAATGCGCACGACTTGAGTTTAATTGGGAAAGGGTGGATTCGCAAGTTGAATGCTCAACTCAACAAAAAAAGACACGGCCTGAACCGTGTCTTTTTCATGAAAAGTAGCGTAACCCGCGAGAGGGATTATGCGTCAGCGGATTTTACCAAGGTAGCACGCTTACCAACGCGTTGACGCAGGTAGTTGAGCTTAGCGCGACGAACTTTGCCACGATGGGAAACTTCGATTTTCGCGATACGTGGTGTGTGAACTGGGAAAATACGCTCTACACCCTCGCCGTAGGAAATCTTGCGAACGGTGAACGAAGAGTTCAGACCGTGCCCCTTGCGACCGATGACGATGCCTGCGAAAATCTGCACGCGCTCTTTGCCACCTTCCACAACGCGGCAATGCACTTTGACGGTGTCTCCTACGTTGAAGTCGGCTACGTCCGATTTCAGCTGCTCAGTTTCAATTTTTTCGATAATGTTCATGGTCTTGTGTAGGAGATATGGTTGAGTCGTTGCATGTCCGGTTTCAGATCGACCGGGGAAAGGGGCGCGCAAACTAGAGTTTTTTTCACAAGATGGCAACTGTGAATTTCACTTGGCGCACTTTTTTTTGAAAATTTAGCGATTTTCCTCTAAAAAATGCAAGGCAGCGGGCGTTCCAGGGGTCACTGTGCGGTAAAAACACGAATTCCGACCCGTGTGACAGGCGCCACCACCGGCTTGCTCGACAAGTAACACCAGTGCATCTTGGTCACAATCGGTGCGCATTTCGATGATTTTCTGGATTTGCCCCGAAGTAGCTCCTTTGTGCCAAATTTCCTTGCGCGAGCGCGACCAGTAGACCGCTTCACCTTTTTCCAAGGTCATGCGCAAGGACTCGCGATTCATCCACGCCAGCATCAGCGGCTCGCGCGTTTGAGCATCGAGAGCCATCGCCGCGATAAGTCCGTTCTCGTCAAACTTCGGCGCAAACTCACGCCCATCCTCGATTTGCTTTTTATCAACTCGTGCCGCAAAACATCCGCAATTTTCTGTATTATCGCTCACGACGCAGGCTAGCAGTCGATTGCTCACAGATCAAGTCATTTACCCGATCATGCCGCATTCTCCCCTGCCCCACAGACTTCCGCTCGATGAAAATCTTTGCTTCCCTCCCGCAAAATCCACGCTATTCTCCCGCCATGCGCAACTTTCGGATCATTGGTTGGATGACGATGACTCTTGCTTTCTCGGGAAGCTTGTTCCCCCACCATGCTTGGGCTCAACAACCAGCCGCCCCTGCTCAGCCTAACTTCGACCCCTCCGATGTCTATTACCAAGCGTGGTTATTCACACGCGAGGCTGAAACCCTCAGCAAGCAAGGTCGCCATGCCGATGCCTTGGAGAAACTGCGCAGCGCTGAGAAATTTTTCGAAACCATCCACCGCTTTCACCCCGAGTGGAAAAAGGAAATGGTCGGTGATCGACTCAGCGTCACCAAAGGCCAAGTTAATAAAATCCTTCCACTCGCTCAAGCTCAGCAGAAAAAAGACGACATTGCCGTCGCCGAAATCATCGAGAGTGGCGGCGACACCCGCAATCTTTCGCCGATGCCCTTGAACCCGAACGCAGCAAACGTCGAGATCGAAAGCGCACGCGTCACCGAACTCGAAAACGAAGTCAAGCGCCTGCGCACCGCTCTCGCATCGCCTGCGAACGAAAGCTCGCGCGAGGCCGCGCGCGCCAGCGATCTCGCCAAACAACGCGACGATCTGAACGCTCGCTTGCGCCAAACCACCACCGAACTTGAAGCTCTGCGCTCGAAATTATCCACGGCTCCCGTGCAGACAGAAATGGACAGACTCAACCTGCGCATCCGTTCACTAGAACAAGAACGTCAAGCCATGGGCATGGCACTTTCCCAAAGTCGCGAAGAGGCGCTCCAGTCTCAGGCGAAAATGAACACGCTCACCGCAGACTTTCAAGCGGCTCGCCAACAGCTCGCCGATCTCCAGCGCAACATGAAGTTGGAGCGCGAAAAATCCAATCAAGTCACCGGCGCTCAACTCAAGCAACTGCAAGCTCTTGAAGCCACCGTCAAGCAAAAGGATAGCGAGATCGCTGCGGCCAATAATCGCATTTCTTCTCTGCAAAAGGAATTGCAAGAAAGCAAAGACGCCTTTCAAGAATTACGCACCGAGCGTGATGATCTCCTCCTCGAACGCGACCACATGGCAGCGCTACTCAAGCTCAGCGAAAGCGGACGCGTGCAACAGCTCATCGAACAAAACATGGGGCTTGCCAAGGAACTCCGCGAATCAAAAGAACGCGTCGAGCTTCTTAATCAAAACGCCAACGAAAACAACGATAGCTTGCTCGAAGCCCTGCGAGACCTCGCCATCACCAAATCAAAAATCCTCTCGCTACAAAAAGAAAAATCTGCGCAAGACCAGCGCATGAATGATTTGGAGAAACAACTTCTCAGCAACGAAAAATCTCTCGGTCAGGGAGATAACACCGTCAACAAGCAAGAAGCGGAAGCTCTGCGCGAAATCATCAAACGTCAACTTCGCCAACAAGAACTGCGCAAGAAAAAAGCTCAGGTATTGCTCGATGCCGCCAAGAGTAAAAGCACCGGCGACGCCAACTACGATGAAGCCATCGCCTTGCTAACCGATGAAAAAATTTCGCTCACCCCCGAGGAACAAAAAATCGTCGATGCCCAACGCATCGATGGCGAAATTTTCTCCCCCTACGCTGGCAGCAAAGACCGTGTGGCAGCAGCCAATACCGAGATGCACGAGCAGATCGAAAACTTTACCAAGTCAGCGGTTCGTGCCTTCGGCGCCAATCGACTCAGCGCCTCGCGTGAAGTTCTCGAATTCATCCTCGAAGACGTCCACCCCGGACACATTCCCACTATGACCAAACTCGGCATCGTGCAAATGCGTCTCGAAGACTATCCCGCAGCCGCTCTCACCTTGCGCAATGCCATAGAAAATGACGAAACCCGCTCGAACTCGCACCGCTTGCTCGGCTTAGCACTCTATAAATCCGGGGATATGCCTGCGGCAGAGCAATCCGTGCGCCGCGCCCTCGAGATCGACCCCAAAGACTACCGCGCCTACACCCTTCTCGGCAACACGCTATTCCGCGCCAATCAATTCGCCGAGGCCCAGCTTAGCTACGAAAAAGCCATCGAGCTCAACCCCGAAAATGCCGATGTCTATCACAACCTCGCGCTGCTACATCAACGCAAGGGAGAGCTCAAGCTAGCACGCGAAACCTACGCAAAGGCCATCGAATACGGATCCCCGCCCAATCCGGAGTTGGAATCGAAGTTGCAGTGATTCGCTGGAATAAAAAAAAGCCACCCGCGCGGGTGGCTTTTTTGTTGTTGGATCGGAGACCAATCGGCTTTGGCTTACGCAAGAGCGAGGTTCGCGTTCGATGCAAGACGTTGCGAGAGGTTTTCCCATCCGCCTTCTTGTTGCATGTTGAAAACGTGGAGGTAAAGAGCAACGATTTTCGGCTCATTGTCGGCGAGCAATTTCTCAATGCCAGCATCGAGGCGGGTATCGTCGAGCACTTTGGGCAGATCGCCATGGATCGAACCTTTGCCGTCGTGCAAGATGCCGAGCGCATCGCAGAAGGTGCCAAGCATCGCTTGATGACCAGCCATGAACCAAGCTTGCAACAAGTGCTCACCAAGGGTGTCGGAGGCGCGGAGTTGCAAGGTCTGCATGATCCACTTGTATTGTTCGGCCATGGATTTCTTTGCGACAAACACAGGACGCAGTTTCCGGGCATTGGCCAGAGTCGCGAGGGTGTGCTTGTACACATTTTTATCGTTGGAACGGAACCAATCCAGCATTTGAGTGATCAATGCAGGGTCAACGGCTTTGTAAATTTCGTGAGGCTTCATAAAGTGCTAGCGCGTGCAATGTTTCTGCGCAAAAAATCCGGATTATGCAAGAGGCAAGATCAACATGTTTGATTGAATTGCAGAAAATCGCCGTTATCATAGTCTCACATGAACGCCGAAACTGGAAAAACGTTGCGCTGGCTGCTGGTCCTCTCGTTTGTCAGCGGTATGATTTTTTTCCTGATCTATAAGGTCGAGGACTCGCTGCAACGCACGCAGAGCGCCGCCTCCGCCCGTCTTGATCAAATTCTTGCCGCCGTAACCGGAAATACTACCAACATGATCTCGGGCCGCGCGGTGATCGATGAAAAAAAAGACATCGCCGAGCTCAGCTTGATGGAAATGCGCATGAATGCCGTGCGTGAGATGGAAAATACCGGTGCGCTCTTGAAGTATGTGCCACTCGGTACCAAGCGCGTGGTCATCCGCGCCCATTACAAAGTGAAAGCTGGTTACAAACTGACGCCCGGCGTTTCTCTGCGCTCGGAGGACGGCGAATTAGTAGCAAAATTCCCGAAAGCGGAAATCATTGGTGTGGAGCTTCTCGATTTTGAGGAACTCGAAAATTCCGACGGCTGGGCCAACAAGGTAACGGGTGATGACCGCGCGTGGTTGATGCGCGAGATCAAGGCGCAAATGCAGGAAGAGGCCGCGGCGAGTGGCATGCTCGAAGAAGTGGAATCCAAGCTGCGCACCCGACTGCAGGATCTCATCGGCCATCCCAACGTGCGCATCGAACACGAGACGGCAACGCCCTGATTTAATTCAGCGAGCCTTTTGCGCCGTCGCCACCAGCGTTTGTAGCTTGGGCGGCTTGGTCTCGCGATCAACGATCGCAGTTTCGACTTGTTG
>CANHKJ010000179.1 GCA_947460915.1 Verrucomicrobiia bacterium | reverse complement strand
GCTGGATGGCTCAAGTTCGTACTGCTGGTGAAGAAGGATACGGTATCAGGAACGGTGATGTTCGCTGAGCTACCATCTAGGTAGAACTGTGAACGTCCGGCCGTGCCATTGGTAAGGTTGACCGTCTTAGCACCAGTGCCGAGTGCCGCAGGATTTTGGATTTTCACCCCGCCAGACGATACGGTTAAACCACCAGTGAAGGTGTTATTCCCCGTTAGGGTGACCAAAGAGTCATACTCAGGAGCTGTGACCGCAGCAGTCACGCCGATGATGACATTTCCTGCACCTCCGATTTCGTTCGGGAACACCATGGTGTTGTCAGAACGACTGATCTGCAAATTGGCATTGTTCGATAGCGTAACAGGCAAGGTATTGATGCTGCCAGTTGCCGTGCGATTACCAATTCGCAATGTTCCTGTGTCAACGCTAGTCGCTCCTGCGTAAGTGTTTTCATTCAGAAGGACCAGCACACCAACGGCACCAGCGCCTGACGATGTCATGCTGAGTGAGCCAGTTCCCGTGATCGGCTGCGCCGTGAAGAGCGCACGAGTAAACGCGACGTGGAGGTTGCCCACATTCGTTACATCGATCGGTGCATCAAGCGTAAGATTGGAGCCGGTCAACTCGATTCTCCCATTGTCGAGGGCAATGTCTTTCGCATAATATCCAGTCGTGTTGTTCTCGAATCGGAGAATGGCAGCAGGTTTCACATTGATGCTACCTGCGCCGGTAACATTCATGCGCGTCATGGTGAGCATGCCCTCATTGAGGTCAATCGTACCGTCGTTCGAGATGACTCCATCAACGAGCGCGATGCTGTTGAGTCCGACTTTCGTCAATTTGAAATTGGCGAGATTGAGGAGCCCTGAGCCTGCGGTGATCGGGCGCATATCCCAACGTGCTGTGCCGCCGATTGTTGCGTCCGCGGAGAGAGTGATCGAGCGGAAGCCCGATAGGTTTTCAATTCCGGAGTTGATGATCGCACCAGAGCCGTCAACACCGTTTCCAGCTATGGTGACATCATAATCACGGCTGACATTAAGGTATCCTGCTGTGTCAAGAGTGGCACCGCTTGCGACCGTGATCATTTGCTCATTGGCGCCAAATGCTTGGCTGTGACCTGCTGCGAGAATGCCCGCATTGAGTTGAATGTCTCCTGAAAAGGTGTTCGCAGTTGCGAGCGTAAGTTTGCCTGCACCAGACTTGGTCAAGCTCCCGAGTCCACTGATCGTACCAGTGCCCACGATGGAATAATCGGTGACGGGATTGTTGACCGTGATGGAAGCTGGTCGCACTTCTTCATTCAACGAAACAGTCGGTTCCACAGAGCCTGTTTCATCGAAAGTAACACTATCGAGGAAATAGAATGCATCCGCTGCCGAGGAGGAATTGAGCCAGTTGTTTGTCGTTACCACATCCCATTCTGGGCCATTAGCGCCTGACCATGTGAGAGCAGAACCGGCTCCTACTACAAGCGTAGTATTTGTAGGGCTCGTCGACGTATTGAATGTCGCGCCACGGAATGATGACGTCAGTGAACCGCTGCCCGTTAAGGCACCATACTGTAGCACGGTGTAGGTGCCTGGGCTCATAATGGAGATCGGATTGATCTCCACTGGACCGGCGAGATCTAGCGTCCCATCGATGTCAAGGTCCGCATTGTTAAGATTCACATTGTTAAGTGAGAGGGTCGCTGTAGGAGCGACTGTAAATGAACTTGCAGGCATCGCACCGTTGATGCTCAATGTTCCTTGTTGCACGGCGATTGGGCCCGTGTTGGCTTTTATCGCTCCATTAAGGATCCAAGTACCGCTGCCAGTCTTAGTGATACCGAGTTTGCCTACACCAGGATCAGTTAGATTCGCGGAGAAGGTGTTATTATTCGCATTGGTTCCCGTTAGGGTCAAGGTGCGATCTAGGTTATTCGCTGCACCAATCGTCACGGTAAGCCCTGTGGTGCTCGCAGCAGTGGTCGCTTGGCTGATTTCGATGGCGCGGGTGTTTACATTGACTGAAGTAATCGTCGCACCTGCTGGAATGTTAGTGCCTGTGATGGTCTGACCAACCGCGATGCCTGACGGGTCGTTGATAAGCAACGTGGTGACTCCTTCTGCAAAAGGAGCGCAAATGGTCGTAGTAGTCCCTGCTTGGTGACTCATCGTGCTGCCAGATAAAACTAAGGCTCCAGTGCCAGAGGAGTCGAGGGTGCCTCCCGTTTGAAGCAATCCTAGTGAACGATTGGAGGAGTCACCTGTACCGAGGTAACGCAATGTGCCGCCCACATTGAATGAGGCAGCGACACCTAACGAACTTACTACGCCTGAATCGGCGAGTTTTACTACCTCGGTTACGCCCGAGCGCAAAGAGGGTGCTTGGTCAAAATCATTATCACCACGGGTGATGGATAGTTTGCCGGAACCTATTTTGATCAAACTTAAATTCCTTAGCCCATTGTCTGCCATTTTCAAGTTCATCACCACATCACCAGCGCCGAATAAGGAAAGTGTACGGATATCGTCATTCGCAGAGTTGTTTATGATCTTAGTCGTGGCAGCATTCGCTCCCAAGGTTAGAGTGCCTGAGACCGATTCGATGCCATACGCGCCACCAGCACTTCCGATCACAGCGCTGCCAGCCCAGGTATTGTTGCCGATGCTGCGGAGTGCGGATTGATCGCCAATGGCTGCCACAGCGTTGCCATAAAAAATCTTGCCACCCATGCGTAGGGTCTTGTTTTCATCGATCGAGATACCGCCTGGCAGTTCGATCAATCCTATGATTTGGTTGCTACCCGTGGTATTCACGTTTTTCACTGTCGCGACTGGGCCCAGTGCTTCATTATGACTGAGTCGAACTACACCTGCGTTTCCTGGTAGCGTTAGATCGCCTGTCCACGTGTTGGCAGTGACAAGATCCAAGGTGCCTAATCCCGTTTTTGAGACCGCAAAGGCACCGCCTTTGATGCCTCCTTGTAGGGTAGCGGTTAATGCGCTGTTTTGAATGGTCCGTGCAGCTCCATTGATGTCGAGCGGGTTGACAAGTGTAATGTTGCCATCAGCAAATCCGCCGTTAAGTACTAGGGTGCTCGTACGTATGCGGGCTGCTGTTCCTGTTGCAGTCGAGTCAAAAAGGATATCTGCTCCAGTTCCACCGAAGTTGAGTGTGAGGTTGCCACCACGTGCGCCAAAACCTTGAGCCCATAGGCCAGCGTTGTATGTAAATTGAACTTGGTTGGCCGCACTACCGAGGGCGCGTGTGAAAGTGCCGTTTGTTTGTACGTGCCCTGCTCCTGAAGCGCAGAGTTGTAGGTTGGTGGTGGTGGGCAGACTGCCGGGATCAAACCAGAGTATTTCTTGCGAATGAACTGTGGTTCCGCTCCAAGTGTTTCCCGTATTTGTGATGTGAATGCCCTCGTTTTTTCCGAAGCGGAAGGTGAGGCCTGCTGCACCCGTAATTTTACCGTTGATATCGAGGCGCTTAGCTGAGTTATTGGCAATACGAGCAGCATTTCCCGTGAGTGTGATGTTGACAGGGCCATTGATGGTTACAATTTCGCTAGTCGTCCCTTCCGCCCGTAGACCTCCCGAAGGAGCACTATTTCCACCTTGAGAATTCAAATTGATGGTGACACCGCTGCCGACTGTTGTAGTGCCAGAAAGCGCTAGAAATTGCCCTGTGGTTGTCGAACCACCAATGTTAATGGTGTTGATGGAACCTAACGCGTTGGTGCCGGCTATGGTAACCCCTGCGCTGTTAGTCCCTGCTACGTTAGGCAAATCGAGCGTTCCACTCAGGCCGCTGTTATCACCTGATAGTGTCACTGCGCCTGGACCAGTTTTTGAAAAACCATTGGTGCCGACGAGAGGGGCGCTGATGATGGGAAAACGATTGAGGATATCGAGCACGGGTTTACTGGCTCCGTTGTCGAGAGTCAGGCTGTTGGTGCCCGCAAAAATCCAGCTGTTGCTGGGAGTTGTTAGGTCCTGCACCGACAATGTACCTAGGGTCACGGGCGTGTCTAACGTGACCGTGGTATCGGCAGTGATATCCAAGGTGCTGAAATTGGCCGTGGCACCTGCGCCACCGGCGACAGCGCCACCAGACCAGTTGACAGTAGCACTCCAATTTCCTGGTCCATTGGTAATCCAAGTTCCGTTAGTTTGTGAGTGAAGAGGATTGACCAGCGCAAGCAGGCCTGTGGCAAGAGCTGTCTGCACAGCACTACGCGAATAAAAACGACGGGGTTTCATGATGTGATGGGTTTGTTGGGTTAGGCGGCCGTCATGGTGTATGACAGATTTTGCCGCCCAAATATTAGCCGCATGATCGAACCTGCCAAGGAAAATTATCCCAAATGCCTGAAATAGAACCACTTTTCGCTTTTCCTGCAAGTCGAACGTTACTCCCCACAGCGATGCATCGCCTCAGTTATAGTTACAGTTGTGAGGTGAGAAATCTCTCGGGACCTTTGGCTTCACGGCCTGGTGTGTCGATTCGGGAAAAAGCCATTCGTCATTTACTTGATGAAATGAGTCAATTTTGTGCATTCTAGCTCTCGTATCCTCGATCGCGGAGCATGGGGCGAAAGGTGTTGAGAAATGGTTGCAGCCGCTTCTCGTAGTTTTTCCACCGTGCTACGGAGTGGCTATAGAGGTCTTTGCGTACGGCAAGATGGGTGGGAGACTTGACCACTTTTTGTGCGGCTCGTTGCTTGTGGTCGATTTGTTGCGCTTGCCACTGGAGGCCCAAGAACTCGGTGGTTTTCCGCCCCCATGACTCAAGATCATCGATCATGTCTTCGTAGCGGACTTCCATCCAATCTTGTTCTAGCAGCGGTTTGGTCTGTTGCCAGATGTCATGGGTGAACAAGCATTGCTGCACAGTATCTTCTAGCGTCAGCCAGTGGCTGCTCCATGGTGTGCGATCACACCACTGGAAGAATGAGCTAATGCAGACGTCACGAGGATCACGTTGGGCGTAGATCAAGCGTGAGTGGGGCATCGTTTTCGCCATCCGCGGCACGGAGACGCTAAGGCCTGGATTTTTGTCTAGCCACACCTTGATTCTAGGATCTTGCTGCTGCTCGCGCTGCAGATGCAGGAGATAGTTTTGTCTTCGGATAGCCATTTGGCTTTCTGGTATTTGATGGACATACGCGGAGAAGGGAATGTCGATGGGTGAGGAGGTGTGTTCGGCCATCAATTGTCCATCAATACATAATGAATAAAGGTTGGTTTCCTCGATGCTACAAAGTTCGTGATGCGCATCGAGAACTTGCTCTAGCAGAGTTGTGCCGCTGCGTGGATGCCCTAGTAAAAATGCATGATCCTGTGATGGCGGGCATTCATTCCTCCATTTGCATGCGTCTTCTCGGCGAAATTGTAGGCCATCTTTATGCCATGCGCGCCAGGCCGCACGCTGTGATTGGAATGCCTGAATTTTTTGGTCATGACGGACTTCAAGTAGTTTGGCTCTGCAGAGCGAGACAAAGGCGTCATCGTAGTGCCCAAGTTGATCTTGGACATGGGCGAGGTGATGACCGTGAGCAGCAGTAAAGGTGAAGGGAATCTGTGTGTGTGCTTGTGCCAGTTCGGTGAGGATTGGCAATGCTTGGCGCGGATCGCAGCGCATCCACCACATTGCTCGCGCGGAGCGGACCTCAGGATAGGATCCGCTAAAAGACTCGGCATACTCAAGTGCTTCCTGTGCCTCTTCGATGGCGGAAAGGCGTAAATGCAGGGCGGCTTCCCGCGCTCCGCCGACGGCCTTTTCCGCATCCGTGCGACAGGTGCGCATCTTGCGGAAGGTCTCGAGTGCATGCTGATACAAGCTCATTTTTTGTAATTCCTCACCCAGAAAATCCAGCTGTGCCCCATTTTGTTCACAGAGCAAGGTTGCTGCTGTAATGTATTCCACTAGGCGGTCACGCTGGCGTAGCTTGTGGCAACATAGGATCAGATCGAGCAGAAATGCGGGATGTCGAAATCCGCTGGAGCGGATTTTCTCAAGAATTTGCAAGGATTCTTCATATTGTCCGACCTGCATGAAATTCATGCATTCGCGATGGAGTGATGCAAGTAGGTCGGGATTCATGGCAAGAAGGTCAATGGGATCGATGGTACAAATGGGCGGCAGTTATCAACTGCCGCCCATGATTATACGCCCAAGAAGAAGGAATCAATCTCAAGGAGTGACTTCGCTCACCATCAATCGAATGAATCGTTTGTCACTTGCTGATGTGCTGCCACTGGTGCGGAAGGTATGCCACTCCCAACCGGAATCCAGAACGGGTAGATTCGTTATCGCCGCCCGGACATTTACGGCGTCTGAATTACCTAGTTTATCGACGTTGACCTCATTCCAGATGGTGAGGTCATCGCTGGCCTCAATAGTGTATTTGACTTTATCTATTGCACTTTCCTGTTTGACTGCATCGGTAGCGCCGTCGGCAAATGTTGCTCCAGTGCGCACGGCAACTGTGAACGTTAAGACATCTTCTCCTGAAAGCGTATGGATTTTCGAATAAACTTTGGAGCGTGATGCACCTGAAGTGGGATTCGAGTTAGTGGCAAATTCCATAAGATTGCTCACGCCGTCTCCATCTGTGTCACCAGCTTTTCCACCAGTAGCTCCGGTGGCAGTTGCCCAAACATTATAGGCTGATGGTGGTCCCGTGATTACTGTCACGACACCAGTTCCTG
>CANHKJ010000178.1 GCA_947460915.1 Verrucomicrobiia bacterium | reverse complement strand
CGAGCAGCATTCCAGGGATGCCACTGAAGCGCACACAACCAGAGGATGCAGCTATAAACGAGGTGAAGTCTTCTGAGGTGACTTCACTTTGACTCTCCGCGTGTGCGGCGGAAGCGTGCGGGAGGCATGCCGCTGATGCGCTTAAAGGCCACGCTGAAATACTCTGGATTCTCGAATCCGGCGCGTTCGGAAATCACCGTGACAGGTAGGTTGGTATGGAGCAGCAGACGTTGCGCGCGCTGAACCTGAACGCGCATGATTTCCTCGTGCGGACTGCGACCGAGCAATTTCTTGATGCGGGATTCCATGGTGCGGCGGGCGATGCCAGCAACGGATACGACGTCGTTGACGGTGATGCCTTTGCAGGCGTTTTCGCGGATGTAGCGAAGTGCGCGGACGATGTTAGCATCGGCCACGGCGAGGACATCAGTGCTTTGGCGGGTGCTGATGCCGGCGGGTTTGACGATGTGGACGTCGGGTTCGATTTTTTGGCCCTGCATCATTTGATCAAGCAATGAAGCAGCGACCCAGCCGGAGCGTCGCGGATTGGGATCGACGCTGGAGAGTGGCTGCGGGCAGAGCTCGCATAGCAGCTCATCGTTATCGACACCCAGAACCGCAACTTCTTCGGGGACGGAAATATTGACGCGGTGGCAGGCATCGAGAATTTGGCGCCCGCGGGCATCATAGCAGGCGAAGATGGCTACGGGCTTGGGCAAGGTGACAAGCCACTTGGCGATGACATCAGTCTCATTTTCGCTATCGCCGCTATCGCGTGAGCTGGGGTTGTATTCATGGACGTAGTGCTTTTTTTCCAACAAAGCTTGTTGGAAATACTCGCCGCGCTGGCGAGACCAAGGAAAGCGGGAGAGGCCACAGAAGGCAAAGTGAGAAAAGCCACGATTGAGGAAATGGGTGGCTGCGAGCTCGGCAATGGCCTTGCTATCAGTCATGACCGAAGGAACTTTTTCGAGGAAGCGATAGGAGCTAAGATCGACGACTGGCTGCTTGGCTTTGCTAAGAAATTGAGCGATTTTTTTATTCTCGACGCGGGCGATGATGCCATCGCCATCCCAGTTATCGAGCCAAGCGGGCGGAGCATCACCACGTCCGCGCTCCGCGAGGAAAATGTGCCAAGGACTATGACTACGGATGTATTCCTCCACGCCGTGCAGCAGCTCGCGCGCGTAGCCGTTAGAGGTCTCGATGAGCAAAGCAACGCGAGGAACTGCGCTCTGCGATGCAGATAAATTGGACGGGGGCTGTGTTGTCATATAAACTGGGGGATTAACGTCTTTTGCCACGAAAGCGATTGCGGGGGTCATCTTCAGGATGAAGCGGCTCGGCATCCTGGTAACGCAAGATGCCACGCTCTTTCAAGTTCCGGATGAATGCTTTCGCATCGGCGGAGACTTCGTTATCATTGGTTAAAGTGCCGATCAAGCCATTTCCTTGAGCGACTTGATCCATGGTGTGGTTGGCTTTTTGAGCGGCTTGCGCGATGGCTTTGGTGGCAGCAGGGAGTTCTTTCATCGTCGGCCCGAGCTCATCGATGCGTTGATTTACCTTAGAAAACGTGGTTTGTGCACCGGAGGCAGCTTTTTCGATAGAGGCGATGGCGGCGCGGGCATCGGCGATGGTAGGCTCCATTTGCTGGCTGGTTTTTTCGAGCGCGGCAGAGGTCTTGGCGAAGTGATCGATTGCTTGATCAACTTTTTGTAAGTTGTCGGTCTTGAGCACTGAGGTGTTTACTTTCTCTAAGGTCTGAGACAGATGCTGTGAGGCAGTGCGGATGTCATCGATGGCAAGGTCAACTTTTTTCAGAGTGCCAGCAGCGCCGTCCATGAGCTTGCGGGCATCACGGCTGAGAATTTCGGCATTGGACTGAATAGCATCGAGACCCGAAGGTCCGCCGCCCGCGATGACGGAACCCGCGGCGATGTATTTACCGTTTTTTTTCTTATTGGGAGTGACGATGATCATTTTATCACCGAGCAATGAGGCGGAGGCGACGCTAAGAGTGGAACCCTCGGGGATCTTGATGCGGTCATCGATGTCGAGATTGATGATGACGAGTGCATCGTCATTGAGAATTGGTAGATTTCCCACCTTGCCAATCTTCGCACCGCCCATGCGAATTTCCGAGCCCTTGATGATACCAGCTGCATCATCGACGACGAGCTGCAGGGAGTAATAATGCTGGAAGCGATCACCGAATCGGCCAAATTGAACGATGAGGGCCCCAAGCAAAATCAGGCCGAGTAGTAGGAAACTTCCCACTAAAACCTCGTTTTTCCTTACGCTGTCAGACATCCACGCTCAGAATAGTCAATATGCTCGCCAAATCAAGGAAAAATCGCATGAAATCCGTTCAGCGATCGATTTGGTTCATTTCCTGATCAAGCTCCCTCATCAAGGCATCCATTTCCTTCATACGGGCGCGCAGGCGTTGCATTTGCTGGCGATTGAGGCGTGGGCGCGCTTCACGCGAGCCGGCGAGCTTAGGCCCGGGCTCTTCTTTTTTCACTCGGGCCAAGGATTCTTCCACGGGCTTACGTTTGAGCATTTGCTCAATGGCGGAAGCAGAAATCACGTAGCTGCGGATGCGGCCAGCGCGGGCGGCCATGATGCCGACGACATGGCCCTTGAGATCGAGCACGGGGCCTCCGCACTCTTCCGGATTGAGCACAAGATCGGTCTGAATCACAGCAGGAAAGCCATCGCGCACATTGCTGATGTCTCCGCCCATGCGCTCCATCACCTCAAGGCGGCGCTGCGGGAAGGCGGCATTTTTCGGCTTCGCCGCGAGCTTGAGCTCGACGTCGAGGTTCTCCCCCTTGCGAGAATAACGGAACACAGCGTTTTCCCCGGGCTTGAGTGTGCTGAGTAGGGAGCGGAACTGCATCAGCCCGCTGATGATCTGCCCATTTACACTGAGGATGACGTCGCCTTTGCTGATGCCTGCCTTTTTGGCCGGGGAATCCTCCGCAACCTCCCGCACAATCACACCAGTGCCGTCTTGGTGAGTTTCCGCACCAATGCCCACAAAGGCTTGATCGCTTTCGCGCAAGCTACGCTCAGCCACACTGACGACGCCGAATCCCAAGGTGGCATCACCCGGTGCGGCAGCAACCAAGAACTGACCAAGCTCCAATTCTTGTTC
Organism: Verrucomicrobiia bacterium; assembly: GCA_947460915.1. Classification (GTDB taxonomy): domain Bacteria; phylum Verrucomicrobiota; class Verrucomicrobiia; order Verrucomicrobiales; family Akkermansiaceae; genus UBA956. Next base: position 3,541 of record CANHKJ010000178.1, on the reverse strand, counting down.
GGGAGAAAAAGTGACCGGCTTGAGAGTCGAATTTTTCAACTTGAGCAAAACGAGGTCCTCTTCTTCATAGACCCCTTCAATGGTAGCAGGAAATGTCTCATTGCCCTCACCTACGCAGACAATTTTCTCGCCGCGAGCACGCGCGACCTCACTCCATTTGGCGAGCACCTGAGAGCCATCGCCGACGACGGTGCCGACGCACAATTGCCGATTGCCGCCCGCCCAAACCCAGACGCAGGACTTGCTCAATTTTTTGGAAATGGGCGAAACGAGATCGAACACCACGCTGGATTGATGCCGCAACACCGCACGCTGTTCATCCGTTTGTAGCGGCAGATCTTGACTCCAAGCAACGGCAGAGAGTACCAGCCCGCAAATTCCATACATACATTTCATATCCATAAAAATTCTCATTGTTCAGTATCACCGCGGCGCACGAGCTCCACTTCCTTTTCCATGCTCTCGCCATTCCTGACGATGGTGATTTTCACCTTATCACCGACCTGTTTGCGTAACAATTCATTGCGGAGGTCATTGAAATTGCGTAGTTTTTCGCCCTCGATCCCCACCAACAAATCTCCCGGCATGATCCCTGCCTGGGTAGCCTTCGAGCCCTTGCTCACAGCCCCGACGACCAGACCACGACGCGTGCCGTCCAGAGCAATTCCAAGCACGGGCATATCTTCATTTTGCAAGGGATCAAGAACCAGCTTGCCCCATTGCTCACCGGCGAGCATTTTATCCCAGTCCTCGATAAAGCCATCTACCCCAGCGTGATTGTTCGCCCGCAGTGCCTGGCCAATGTTGGAATTGATGCCGACGATGTTGCCATCCAGATCAAACAAAGGACCACCCGAATCACCACCGATCAGCGTGCACTCTGAGGTGAAAAAAATCCCAGGCCCCTTCGAAACCACACGCCCAAAGCGGACAGGCGGAGTCCTCGCAGGATCAAAGCCCGCGGCATGACCCAGCGCTACCACCCAGTCACCCACTTCCAGAGGTTTCGATTTGCCACGAGGAGCATGGGGCCATTTTCCATCTTGCTCGATCTGCACCATAGCTAAGTCCTTGCCATAGTTGGCTCCGAGCACCTTGCCCTTCACCGTTTTCCCATCGGGAAAGACCACATCCATTTTCTCACTACCTTGCACCACGTGAGCGGCAGTCAAAATCAAACCCGCCTCGGTGGTGATCACGCCCGAGCCGGAGCTGGATGCATCCTCCGCCACCAAGGCCACAGTCAGCGGCATTCGCGCCTTAGCCACTTGTTGGACTTTTTTCTCTAACAACTGCAAATCCTGCATCTGCTCGACTGCCTCAACCACCTGAACCGACTGAGTGAAAATCACTCCCATCCATATCATCCAGAATAATCCTATCGTGCGCATAAACTCACTATACGTAGCGACGCAGAATCGTCAATTTCTCTGTGCATTGATTTTTTTCGTAAAATACCCCGATCAAGGCGGACAGCCCGCGAAAGTGAATTATCCACTGGCAAAAATCGCAGCACGGACTATAATTCAACCGTCGCAAGCAGCCGCATGACAGATTACCCACCATCGCAGGAAACACAAGCCATTCCAGAGAACTTGAAGAGGTTGCTAGATGACTATCGTCGCAAGCTCTGGCGTGCGAAAATCATTGAGGCGATCTTGGCGGGCTTACTCGGACTTTTACTCTCATTCTTACTGGTATTCGCACTGGATCGTTTCATCCAAACCTCCGCCGTTTTGCGCCTTTGGATTCTCCTCGGTGGCACCTCACTGTTTGCGGTATTCGCGCCCTATTGGATGCGTCGTTGGGTTTGGGGACATCGCCGCGAAAATGAATTAGCCCGCCTGATCGCGGCCAAGCACCCCGATCTCGGCGATCGTTTGTTAGGCATCATCGAGCTCCAAGAGCAAACCGAAGCGAAAGAATCTCTCTCCCCTCGCCTGCGTCACGCCGCCATGGAAACCGTGGCTGCGGATGCTGAAAAGCAAGGCCTCTCTTCCGCTCTCCCTGGCAACTGGATCAAGAAAGCGCTGCTCGCCACCATCGTTCTCAGCGCCGCCGCGGTTGCTGCATTTATGCTCGCACCCAAGGCTGGAGTGAATGCCCTGCAACGCTGGGCGATGCCCCTCCAAGAAACAGAACGCTACACGTTTACCAAACTCGAAAACATCCCAGGCAGCCTCGTGGTGCCTCACGGCGAGGCTTTTAGCTTCATCGTTCAACTTGCAGACGACTCCGAATGGCGCCCAGACAAAGGCCAAGTGCGCTACGGAGCGTTGCCACCAATCTCTGCGGATTTAAAAGAAAAAGTCTACGCCTTTACCCTTCCCGCTCAGCACATTCCGGGCAAACTCAATTTGTCTATTGGCGATGCGCGACACACCATTCGCATCGAACCCACCCTGCGACCAACCATCGACTTCGCCAACGCAGAGATTGTTTTCCCATCGTATTTGGAACGAAGCAATGAAACGATCGACCTCAAAACAGGAGTCGCCACCGTGGTCGAGGGTTCAAAACTCGCGGTGACGCTCAATGCCTCGCGCAATCTCGCCTCCGCATCTCTTGGTCCAATCACCCACGTCGTCAATCCAGAGGCCGAACCTGGAAAAACTCCCAAGCCGAATTTCACGGAAAGCTTGAGCATCGAGAAAAGCACGGCTACCACATCCTCCCTACCCGTAGCTCAAAGCTCCTACGATATTCCTTTTGCTTGGACCGATGAATTTGGGCTCGAAGGAGATAGCACTTTCAAGCTCCGAGTTGAGGCAATCAAAGACACCCCGCCCTCCGCTTACATCCAAGGCGTCGAGCGTCAAATCGTGATCCTACCCGAGGAAACCATCGAGTTCGATGCCCTCGCCGAAGACGACTTCGGATTGAAGGAACTGGGGATCGAGTGGTACGGTGAAGCCAGTAATACTGCGACACCATCGGGCCTCGCCAAAGGTGAAATGAAACTCATGCCAGGGTCACCAGCAGATCGTCGTCTTGCCAACAAAACGGCATTCTGCCCTGCCACCCAAAAAATTACACCGCAAAAGCTCATTCTACGCGCATACACTCTCGACTTTCTCCCCAAGCGCGGACGCGTGTATTCCGAGCCCATCACGCTTTTCATTCTCACCCGCGATGAACACGCGCAGATGCTCAAAAATCAATTCGACCGCGTCGTCGGCGAACTCGAGGACGCCACGCGCCGCGAGCAAAACGCCTACGAGGAAAACCAACGTCTCGAACGACTGGCTCCCGAAGAATTACAAAAAGAAGAAAATCGCAAACGCATCGAGGCCCAACAAAAAGCCGAGCAAGAAAACAAACAGCGCATCGACGATCTCGAAAAACGCATGGAGCAATTGCTCAAGGACTCAGCACGCAATGGCGACATCGACAAAGAAAGCATGAAAAAAATGGCCGAGACGATGAAGTCACTCGGTGAACTCTCCAAGCAAGACATGCCGAAAGTCGAGGGCAAACTCAGCGACGCGCAACAGCAAAACAACACTCCTGAGCAGAGCAAAAAAGACGTCGAAAAAGCCGT
>CANHKJ010000177.1 GCA_947460915.1 Verrucomicrobiia bacterium | reverse complement strand
CCGTGAAAGGCCCCGTTGAGATGCATGCGCACGGGTTTGCAAAAATGGTTGGGCGCACCCATGAGGCCGATCACCTCTTGCGATACCGTATTCCGCGCTTTCGTTTTATCGGCATAATTGCTCAACATATTGAGGTCTTTCACGCGGTTTTGTCCATCTTGCCATAGGAAACGGTAGCCCGTGTTAGAATCGAAATCGTAGCTTTTTTTCGTTAGGCCAGCAGTGGATTGTCCATGGATTTCGTGACCAATGTTATCATAGAAATAGCCAAGAAAAAACATTGAACCCCGGAAGGCCGCAGCAGTAGGTCCGGTAGCAGGAGCACCTTCAACAAACCAATCAACAACAGGAAGCAAGCTGTTGGCTAGGTCATTGCGTTGGGCAACCGTGCCGAAGTATTGAGGGGAATCGATTGGGTCAAGGTAGGCGGGAAGTTTCGTAAGATTGGATGCAGAGTCGACTACTTCAAAGCGCCAACGCAGCATTTGGCCGTAGGTCAGGCTGTTCGTGGCGATGTTAGCGGTATAAATTTTATCGCCACTGACGAGGTCGGGAGCTACGCCATTGTCGAGCATGGTGATTGCGGACAGCTCTGCATTATACATGATGCGGGGAATGACGCGCACCACAGAAATTGGGTTAGCGGTTTGTACAACTCGAACGGAAATGGTGAGAGGCTGGCTGGCTGCCGTGCCTGTTGGGCGCGGGATCAAGGGGGCCTCTGGGAGAGCGCTGTAGAGAATGGGGCCGCTAGCGCTGGATCCATTGGGAGCATTAGGCGTAGAAATGGTAAAATATCCAGGACTGCCGAGGCTGAGATTATTGATGCCGATAACTTCGGGGAGGATCAGGAAATCAGAGCTGTTGGTCGAACTATTACAACCTTGAATGGCTAACAGATTTTCTCCAGAGACAATACTGCTAGCAGGCACGCTGACTTCTGACCATTGTTGCCAAGTGCTCAAAGGGGCATTCGTGGCTAATGAGTTGAAAGCGAGATTGGTTGGATTGGCGTAGTTGGCGATCGCATTCTCGCCGCCATTGAGGAACATGGTACAGCCGTCCTCGTATTTGATGCGGATTTTGTAGCTATCATAGGCTGCGGGATTGGAAACCGTGAATTTCATGCGCACGCAGACCGAATTGTTGAAGTTGCGCATCGTTGATTGGATGTTGGTGCTGACCAAAGAGGAAAACAATCCGTTCGCATCATAGCCTAAGCCTGAGGTGAAATTTGCCCAGCCACTGTCATCGAAGGAACTGCTGCGGTTCCATCCCGTTACGGCTCCGTGTCCCATTTCACCACTTGCGTAATTTGTACCACTGTAGATCGTCGTTGATGTGGGGAATTTATACTTACCTGATGCTCCTGAGGGCAAAATCGTCGTCGTTGTGCTACCGAAAGTCCGACCATAGCTCACATCGGTTGCTTGTGCAGGATAGCTGGGCGAAAAATCATTCACCAGCTCTGGTTGCCCGGTGGTGGCATGGGGTTTGTAGAGGCCGAGATATTCGCCGCTTTTCGCAAGGCTAAAGTTGGTATGCAGCGGCTGGCCAGCGATACGCCGATCTTTGCCCGAGGCCCATACGAGCAAGGTGCCATTGGCGGGAATGCTGACATTGGGAAATTGCCAAAGTGCCGTGTTGGTGGTTTTGTCAGTCAGCCACCAACCCGATACGCTAACTGTACTAGAACTTGAGTTATACAGCTCGATCCAATCTTGGCGCGAATCATTTTCATCTTTGATGCCCGAAACATTGTCTGCGAGAAACTCGGAAATGATAATTTGTGCTTGTAGCTGAGTGATTACGAGCAGCGAGCAAAGGGTGATGAATCGTGTCAACATATGAGGCTTTTATCGTCGGCAATTGTATCGATTGAGAAATACATTGCAATGACAAAAAAGTTCTCAGAGTTTAGGAGTTAGTCATTTATGAGATGTGAAACAATGTGATTTTACTTACCTGTAATGACAGGTTCAATCGTATCAGTCGTAAAACGGACACTGACCATGTAGCCATCGATCGATTTGGAGGTTCCCAGAAGAGCGCTGCCGCGACCATGAAGCCGCCACAAGTGGGAACTCAGCGACATATCGTTTTCAAGTTGATTCGCCGCAGGGAAGTCAGCCTTCTGCAAAGGAGCCCCGTGCAGTGTTGTCATTAGTTTGGCCAACTCAGCCCAAGTATCTTTGAGTGAGTCATTGTAAGAACTGCTCGATTGAGGCGTGGTTTGTAAGGTCAATTCTTTGAGAAGCCCATTGCTATCCCAATCAAAATACAATGAGCACTTCAGTCCGCCAATCGTCTGTTTGGTGCGATACGAGCCATTAAGGCCGAAGCGCCCGAGATACATTTCATCGACGGTGAGTTCGAGCAACTTACTAGCCTTGATTTTCGCCTGCACATCGGCTCGGGTATCACCTAGTTTGAGCGTGTCAAAAACCGCAGTCTCTTCCATAACGGCGCTTGCTTGGTTTTTTTCGGAGTCTTCGCTGCTGGCGCGCGTTTTTTCCTTTCCTTCTGGAAGGGTAGCGAGGAAATTCACATCTTGCTCGTGTAGATCCCTGCGTCCCAGGGTGACAATTTTTCCATCAGCTCTTTTGACGGTGACCGTGAGCGCATCATGCTTGATGTATTCTGCAATGATGAACTTGCTGCCATCCTTGCTTTGCCATTTACGCGTTTCAGCAGGGCAGGGATGGCAGAACATTAAGGCGAGAAAGAGAAGGGAAAAAGAACGCATCACCTTTATATAACGCACGAAAGCGGAATTTGTTTTAACTAATGTTAGAAAAGTGTGTCAGCACTAAAAAAACCCGACCTGCTTGACAAGTCGGGTTAGGAAAATGGATTGCGAACCGCAATTACCAAGTTTGTGTCCGGGTATGTGAGAAATATGTCTCAAAACCGAGTTCGGGTGGGAACTCAGACAATCCTTGGGAAGGGCTCATTTCAATGCGACCATCTTGACCGCAGCTCTCATAAGGTGGCTTATAAGTGCCGCGATACGTAGGGCAAGTGAAAGTAAACAGCTCGTAAAAACCGTAGCCTAGGCGACGGAGAGTACGGTTGGTGCCATCTACTGCGCCGTAGGACCAACCAGCCTTGCGGCCGTAGGTGTCTGTTTTGCGAACAATGCTTTCAGGAATCTCCATGATTCCGTAGAGAATGTTGGAAACAGCGCGGCCTAATTTGCGTGTAGAAGTGTAATCAGCGCCTGGTGGGGATTGGATATCAGCTGATACCATTCCAGTCAGGGCGATCAATGTCGTGGCAAGAATCGAGAGTTTTTTCATGCTGGGGGGAGTCTAGTGGAGGACCCGCCGATTTGGCAATAAGAAAAGGAAAAAAATGAAAACTTTTTTTGACGCGCCCTGCTACCTCACCATTTTGCTTGCACGACTTGGAGCGGAGTCTCTTGAGAGTCAAGGTGTTGCGCATGTTCGAGTATGGTGACATGATCGCCTGGAAGTCGGAATTTTGGCGCAATTTCGCAGAGGGGTTCGAGCACGAATCGCCGATGCAACATGCGAGGATGAGGGATTTCCAGTAGCCCGTCATTGTGTGTGACATCGCCGAATGCGAGAATATCGACATCGATGACGCGAGGAGCATTGATGCCCGCACTGCGATCGCGACCGAGGTGGAACTCGATGCCCTGCGTTTGATTGTGAAGTTGCTGTGGTGTGCCGCCATATTGAAAGGCAACGACGCAGTTGAAAAAGTCCGGTGACTCGTCCGGGCAAAGCACCGGCGTGGTCTGATAGACCGGAGACTGCTCGAATGTGCCAGCCACACTGAGATTTTTCAACAAATCGCGAGCCGCCTGCAAATGCGCAATGCGATTGCCGAGATTTGATCCGAGTGCTATGAGGGCAAGAGGCATAAGATTACCCCGCCACCGTGATCTGACGATCAACGTCTTCGCGGAGGTTGTCGATGATGTATTCTTGGCGGTCGGGTGTGTTCTTGCCCATGTAGAAGGTGAGCAATTCTTTTACGCCCTTGCCCTCGATGTAGCTCACAGGATCAAGGCGCATATTGGCATCGATCATGAATTTGAACTCATCGGGTGAAATTTCTCCGAGTCCTTTGAAGCGGGTGATCTCGGGGTTTTTGCCGAGTTTGTTCATCGCTTTCACTCGCTCTTCTTCGCTGTAGCAATAAATCGTTTCCTTTTTGTTACGAACGCGGAACAGGGGAGTTTGCAGAATGTAAAGATGGCCGTCGCGAATGAGCTCGGGGAAAAATTGCAGGAAAAAGGTCAGCAGCAACAAGCGGATGTGCATGCCATCGACGTCAGCATCGGTAGCGATGACAACGCGGTTGTAGCGCAGTTCTTCGATTCCTTCTTCGATGTTGAGCGCTGCCTGAAGCAGGGCAAATTCTTCGTTTTCATAAACGATCTTGCGCGCTAGCCCGAAGGTGTTCAGCGGTTTGCCGCGAAGCGAGAAAACGGCCTGCGTTTCGACATCGCGCGATTTGGTGATCGATCCGGATGCGGAGTCGCCCTCGGTAAGGAAAATCGTGCTTTCCTCGCGACGTTTGTTTTTGGTGTCGAAGTGGATGCGGCAATCTCGCAGCTTTTTGTTGTGAACTTTGGCTTGTCGTGAACGCTCGCGCGCGAGCTTCTGAATGCCCTTCATGTCCTTGCGCTCGCGCTCGGCGAGAAGGATGCGTTTTTGAATGGCCTCAGCGGTCTGCGGATTTTTGTGCAGGTAGTTGTCGAGGTGCTCCTTGAGGAAATTGCCAATGAAGGTGCGCAGCGATTCGCCGCCATCGGGTTTGGTGGTGGCGGAACCGAGCTTGGTCTTGGTTTGCGACTCGAACACGGGTTCCTCGATGCGCACGCAGATCGCGGCCTCGATGCCGGCACGGATGTCGGACGGTTCCCATTGTTTTTTGTAAAAGCCGCGGATCGCATTAACGAAGGCCTCGCGGAAGGCGACGAGGTGCGTGCCGCCTTGTGAGGTGTTTTGGCCGTTGACGAAGGTGTAGTATTCTTCACTGCTTTCCTCGCTGTGGGTGAAGGCGATTTCGATGTCCTTGCCGACGAGGTGGATCGGCTTGTAGAGCGGCGCTTTTTCCATTTCCTCGCGCAGGAGATCGAGTAATCCATCCTTGGCGCGGAATTTCTTTCCGTTGAAGATGATCGTAAGATTCGGATTGAGGTAGGAATAGTAGCGGCACATTTTTTCCACGAACTGCTCGCGGAATTTGGTCTTTGCAGGGAAAATCGTGCGGTCGACATCGAAGCACAAGCGAGTCCCGTTCGGGGCTTCCTCCTTGCGAGGATTTTTCATGTCTTGGGTGACTTGACCCTTGGAAAACTCAATCGCTTTGGTCTGACCTTCGCGCCACGCTTGGATTTCGAAAAATGTCGAAAGCGCATTGACTGCTTTGATGCCGACGCCGTTCAGCCCGACGGATTTCTTAAACGCTTCGCTATCGTATTTGGCACCCGTGTTGATTTGCGCGGCGCAGTCGTAGAGCTTGCCGAGAGGAATGCCACGACCAAAGTCGCGCACTTCCACGCGGCCTTCTTCATCGATGTCGATGCGGATTTCCTTGCCGAAGCCCATGATGTGCTCGTCGATCGAGTTATCGACCGCTTCCTTGAGCAAAATGTAAATGCCGTCATCGGGTGAGGAGCCGTCGGCGAGCTTGCCAATGTACATGCCAGGGCGCATGCGGATGTGCTCGCGCCAGTCGAGGCTCTTGATGTCGTCTTCGGTGTAGGAGGCCATGGTTCGGAAAAGTTAAGAAACAGGTAAAGTAGTTCCGACCGATGCGCAAGAGCGGAATGGAGAATTGAACAGTTGGTGTGTTTCCGGGCATTTAGTTTGAGGAGTTTGTTGCGATTCTTTGAGGTTTTTCGTTAAATTTCCTGTCGTTCGGGCGTCTCATACCGAATGCGCCGTCGCATTTCGCTCAAACCCACGATTTATGATACGATTGATTCTGCCTGTTGTTATGCTGTTTTTTCTGGTGATGTCATCTCACGCGCGGGAGTTGATTTTGTCTCCGTTGTTTAAGGATCACATGGTCATTCAGCGAGGGAAGCCTGTGGCGGTGTGGGGGAGAGCCAAGGCGGGCGTGACGGTGGTGGTGAAATTTTTGGCGCAGACGAAATCTCAGAAAGCGGATGCGCAGGGAGAGTGGAAGGTGATGCTCGATCCGCTTCAGGCTTCGCGCGAGGGGCAGGAGTTGATCGTGAATGATGAAAAGGGTGCCGCTCTGACAAAAATCACAGACGTCCTTGTGGGCGATGTCTGGCTCTGTTCGGGGCAATCAAACATGCATTTTACGATGAGTCGCGTGGAAAATGCCAAGACTGAAATCGCCGCCGCCCATCATCCCGCGCTGCGGTTTTTCAAGGTCGATGATCAGTTTGGGCTGGAACCGAAATCTGATGCCACGGGCCTATGGAAAACGATTTCGCCCGCAACCGTTTCGAACTGCTCGGCGGTGTCGTATTATTTCGCTCGTGCCCTGCAACAAAAGCTTGATGTGCCGATCGGCCTTCTCGTGAGTTCGGTCGGTGGCACTCGGATCGAGACATGGATGCGCGCCGAGACATTAGCGAAACTCGGCGAATCACAGTCACTGATTGATCGTTGGAAAAAAGTTACGCCCGCGGAGTTTGAAAACATCGGCAAGATTTATCGGGCCTTCCAGTATGAGCGTGATCAGGTGCATCCGCGGAAAGT
>CANHKJ010000176.1 GCA_947460915.1 Verrucomicrobiia bacterium | reverse complement strand
GCCAACCGCAACGGCCTCCCCGCCGTGCCGTTTCGATCAGACGCGAAGTGATTTGGGAGAGGAATCTACGCCTTGGCAAAATGAAAGATTTGGGGTATGAGATAGCGTATCGCTGTTCGCGATCGTCTGTATTTTTCACCGCTCCAAGCACCATTCGTATTAAAAGCTTTCCTCACATCATCTCGATCTTCACTGCTGTTTTCAGCGCCGTATTTTTTGTACAGGCACAGGAGTTCGCTCAGGGGAAAAAGATTGAGTTCAATCGAGACATCCGGCCTATCCTTTCGGATGCTTGTTTTCATTGTCATGGTCCCGATCAGCACACTCGTGAATCTGGTTTGCGCCTCGATGTGCGCGAGGCGGCATTGAAGGAGGGAGAACTGGGCGGCATAGCAATCGTGCCGGGGAATCCGGAGGAGAGTGATCTGATTCGGAGAATTTACTCGACTGATGCGGATGAGCAAATGCCGCCAGCCAAGGCTCACAAGGAATTGAGCGCGACGCAGAAGGAGACTCTCAAGCAGTGGATCGCTCAGGGGGCGGAGTATCAAATTCATTGGGCGTATTTGCCGATCCAACGTCCGACGGTTCCAGCGGGAGCAGCTCATCCCGTCGATGCATTCATTCGCCAACGATTGGCTGTAGAAAAAATTCATGCAGCAGAAGAGGCCGACAAAATCACGCTGATTCGACGCGTGACGCTCGATTTGATCGGCCTGCCACCGACACCGGAGGAGGTGAATGCTTTTGTCCAAGATGTCGCACCGGGAGCTTATGAGCGAGTGGTGGATCGGCTGTTAGCATCACCGCACTATGGCGAGCGTATGGCCGTCGATTGGATGGATGCTGCGCGCTTTGCCGATACCAATGGCTATCAGGTGGATCGTGATCGCATGCTCTATGGCTGGCGGGACTGGGTGATCAAGGCTTTCCAAGAGAACAAGCGATTTGATCAGTTTACCATCGAACAAATCGCCGGCGACCTGCTGCCTAATGCCACGCATGACCAACGAATCGCGACGGGATTCAATCGCAATAACATGGTCAACGAAGAGGGTGGGATCACGCCGGAAGAATTTCTCGCGGAATACACAGCGGATCGCGTGGAAACGACAGCCACAGTTTGGTTGGCGCAGACTTTCAATTGCACTCGTTGCCATGATCACAAGTTTGATCCACTCACGCAGCGGGATTTTTACAGCATGAAGGCATTTTTTCACAATGTCTCGGAGCAGGGAGTGGGGGATTACAATAAACCTGCGAACGTCAGCAGTCCGCCTTTTCTTGCCTTGCAAGCACCTGAGATCGATACGGAAATTGCCGTGATAAAAACGGAGATGGAAGCATTGAAAAAGGATGATAGTAAGGCCGCAAAAGATCGTCTCACAGAACTAACAAAATCTCTAGCAGAAACGGAATCTCGCATACCTGTTTCACTGGTGATGGACGATGCCACACCGCGCGAAACGTTTATTCTGCTGCGTGGTGCATTCGATCAACTCGGCGAAAAAGTCAGCGCCAACACGCCTGCAGTGCTGCCGCCAATGCGCGGCGATCTTCCCCGCAATCGTTTGGGATTGGCGCACTGGTTAGTCGATCCCGCAAATCCGTTGCCTGCCCGCGTGACGGTCAATCGTTATTGGCAGATGATTTTTGGCACGGGGCTGGTGCGCACGGCGGAGGACTTCGGTTCGCAAGGCGAGCCACCGAGTCACCCGGAGTTGATCGATTGGCTAGCGGCAGAATTTATTTCCAGCGGCTGGGATGTCAAAGCCCTGATGCGCTTGATCGTCACCTGTCAGACCTATCGACAAAGCTCGAAGCTCACGCCTGAGGCCTACGAACGTGATCCAGAAAATCGCTTGCTCGCCCGCGGGCCGCGCTTTCGCTTGCAGGGAGAATTTGTTCGCGATCAGGCACTCGCAGCAAGTGGCTTGTTGGTCAGGAAAATCGGCGGTCCTTCTGTGAAGCCCTACCATCCGCCTGGACTTTACGAGCAGGTGGTCAACACGCGAGATAATCCCCATTCAACCTATACCCAAGATCATGGCGAAGCACTGCATCGTCGGAGCCTCTACACCTATTGGAAACGCTCGGTGCCAAATCCTGCGATGATGCTTTTTGATGCACCTTTTCGCGAGACCTGCACGGTGCGCCGACCGCGCACCAATACGCCTTTGCAAGCGCTCAATCTTCTCAATGATCCGACCTACGTCGAGGCATCACGATTTTTGGCGCAGCGGATGATGCGCGAGGGTGGTTCCTCCTCTGCATCGCGGCTTGGTTACGGATTTCGCCTTGTCACCGCCCGCGATCCTCGCGTCGCAGAATTGGCGATCTTGGAAGCGTCGTTAGAGCGGACGCTGCGCGATTTTCAATCCGACCCTGCAAGTGCGTCAGCTTTTCTCAAAATCGGTGAAGCACCTACGGATGCCTCGTTGCAGGTTGCAGAACTGGCCTCTTACACAACACTCGCCAGCACGATGCTGAATCTCGATGAAGCCGTCACGAAAGAATAAATCGTCATGAATCCTCACTCCCTACTCGACATCACTCGTCGCCAATTTCTTGGTCGTGCTAGCACGGGGATCGGAGCTGCGGCACTCGCTTCTTTGCTGAATCCGCAGTTGTCCGCTGCACAAGGCAACGCAGGAATTCCACACTTCGCGCCGAAAGCAAAACGCGTCATCTGGCTCACCCAAGCGGGAGCTCCCTCGCAGCTCGATCTGTTTGATTACAAACCTGGGTTGCGCGACATGTTTGACAAAGATTTGCCCGACTCGGTTCGCAATGGCCAGCGCGTCACGGGCATGACCTCGGGACAAGCACGCTTCCCGATTGCGCCATCCGTTTTCAGCTTCAAACAATATGGGCAAGCTGGCCACTGGTTGAGCGAATTGTTGCCGCATACCGCTCGCCTTGCCGATGATCTCTGCATCATCCGCTCGATGCACACCGAGGCGATCAATCATGACCCCGCGATGACCATGCTGCAAACAGGCAGCCAAGTTGCCGGCAGGCCTTCCTTCGGTTCGTGGCTCTCGTATGGGCTCGGCTCGGAAAACGCTGATCTTCCCGCCTTTGTGGTGATGGTTTCCCGCCCCAGTGGCAATGGGAATGCGCAGCCTCTTCACGAGCGCATGTGGGGCGCGGGATTTCTTTCACCCCGTTATCAAGGCGTTCGCTTCAGTGCCGGCAAGGATCCGGTGTTGTTTCTGGCAAATTCTCCGGGTATCACTTCGGCGCGCCGTCGTGCCATGCTCGATGATCTAGCAGATTTGAATCGGATCAAGCTCGATGAATACCAAGATCCAGAAATTCAGGCGCGCATTGACCAATACGAAATGGCCTTCCGCATGCAGGCATCCGTCCCTGAGTTAGCCGATCTTTCCAAAGAACCAGCATCTGTCTTTGATCGTTATGGTCCAGAATCTCGTAAGCCTGGAACCTATGCCGCGAACTGCCTTCTCGCTCGTCGTCTTGCTGAGCGCGGCGTTCGATTTATTCAGCTCTATCACCGCGGATGGGATCAGCATAGTGATCTGCCTGCTCACATTCGCACCCAGTGCTACGATACCGATCAGCCAAGCGCGGCCCTTGTCGAGGAGTTAAAAGAACGCGGACTGCTCGATGATACTCTCGTCATCTGGGGTGGCGAATTTGGCCGCAGTGTATATTCCCAAGGAGAGCTCACCGCCACCAACCACGGCCGCGATCATCACCCTCGTTGCTTCTCGCTGTGGATGGCTGGTGGGGGAGTGAAGCCCGGTATCATCATCGGCGAGACCGACGATTTTTCTTACAATGTCATCAAGGATCCCGTGCATATTCACGACCTCAATGCCACCGCACTTCATCTGCTAGGTTTTGATCACACTCGGCTCACGGTCCGCAATCAAGGTCGTGATTACCGCCTCACCGATGTCCACGGGAAAATCGTTCGGGCCGCCATGGCTTGAGAGTTGATTGCTTTTGCATGTCGACCGGATGCGATTTGATTTGAGATGATAAGCTGCTAGGATTGAAATTGTGATCGTGATTCATCGAGAAATCAACCATCTTATGCGGAAAGTAGTTGCTAGGCACTGACATCCTCTAGCGTGGTCAGGATTGATGACTCAGAAAGTGCACATGCGCTAGTGGGGGAGAAGTGCATATTTCTCAGCGTGTAATTTGTATCCAAACTTACTTTGGTAGGTGCACCTTAAGCGGAGAATACTGTATTGTTACCAACCCATAGGGAATCGTGCTAGTGCACTTAGAGATGCTCTAGTTCGCGCCACTGCTGGGTGTGTATGCCAACGCCGACGTTGGCATCGTTATTCTCCGTTGCCAATCGCTGCGGAGCTGAGAACGACATCAGCTGCATGGGATTGACTGGGTAGAAATAATTCTGCGGCGGCTAAGATGAAAAACGGATAAGAGCGGGGTTTCATAGGTTGGGTTGAAATGGGTTAGATTCGGCTATTCTGCAAATTCATGCAGGTGTGTAAATGTAATTTCCGGACATCTCGATGACTCGAAATACAGCCGCCTGTTATCTTCTTCAGAATTAAGAGGGCTAGTGGCGATGTTTGGCATCATGTATAGATTGCGTCAGTCTAATCTATGCGTCCTGCTCTTCTTATACGCGTTGATCGTGAACTCGAAGGTCAAGGGCAAATAGAAAGTCTTGATCGTGTTGCGAATGGCAATCTGCTCACTGAGCTGATCGCAGTCGCGCTGGCTCCTTATTAGAATTGGCCGTTCAGTTTTCTGGCGATCCAGAAGCTGGATAGCAAGATGATGATGATGGTGATAGTTAACCAGTGATGCCAGAGGGGGATGCGGTTTTCGAGTGGGCGAGGCTCGGGTAATGCATTGATTTCCTTGATGAGATCGGGAAGGGATTCGGGTTGGATCATGCGGCCGCGGGCGATGCGTGACATTTCCTCTAACACATCGGGGCGAGAGGGTTGGCCGGTTTTTTCGAGGTCGATGGATTGGGCAAGCAGCGTTGTTTCGACGGGTTTGGACTCCTCATCTACGATGTTTGCGCTGAGTTTCCACGATCCAGGGGCATCGATGGCAAACCGACCGGTGAAGCTACCCCAGGCATTGTCGTCCTTGCCGAGGTCAAGGGTGCGTGCGGTGCCGGATGGGGCGGTGAGGAGCAATGCGACTTTGCCTTTTTGCAGGGGGGCTCCATTTTTGTCAAAGGCATTGGCGTGGAGGGTGACGGTGTCACCGGGTGAGGGACGCTCGGGCGTGTAGAAAAGGCGTATGCGTTGCCCTGCTGCCATATTGCGCTGGTAGGACATCCAGCGTGCGACTTGGCCCCAGAAACGGTAGTGGTATTTGTCCTCGACGCCACGACGCCAGCGCCATGCGGAATCGATTCCCATGAGTAGGATTTTTCCGCTGCCTGCGGTCTTTGTGACGATCAGAGGAATGCGGCCGTAGTTGCCTGAACTGCGATTAGCGTGAACGGCCAGAACTGTGGTACCAGCCTTGGATCGCTCGATCGGTGCATGCCAATAGAAACCTGGAAGACTGCGCCAGACAATGGGGTTGTCTTCTTCTGTATCGCCGAGCATCGTGAGTAGCGACGAGGCACCATCGGATGTGAGTGCGAGCGGTGAGGCATTGGGTTCCACAACTCCCGTTTTTTTGCTAGAGTCCAAATGCACTGGAATGAGGTCGGCGAGATCGGTATCGAGAAGTGAAAACTGATTGCCTTGAGAGCCTGGGAGGAAGACGAGACCGGAGGCTTGGTTCTCGACGAGACCGCGAATCATTGAGCATTGTTCTTTGGTGAGTTGGTCATTGCCGATGCCAACATCGCCGAGGAAAATTACGTCATATTTGGACAGGTCTTCGATTTTATCGGGAAATTTTTCCACGTAATCGGGGCCACCACCGATACCGATTTGTGGGTGAAAGAGTAAGCAGGAGAGCTCGACACCTGGGTCACGTGAGAGCGCGTTACGGAGGAAGCGATATTCCCAGCGGGGGAGAGATTCGACGACAAGCACGCGAATTTTTTCGGGTTTGCCGGAAATGGTAAATTTGCGGGTATTGTTGAGTGGGACAAGTTCGCCTTGGGCGGTAGGAAAGGATAACTCTAGGGTGGAGGATCCTTCTTTTTCGAGACGCCAGAGTATGGTGTCATAGGCGGTTTTGTTAGGCGGAAGAGTGATGGCTTTGGTGCGCTCGCGACCGGCTTCATCACGAAGGCGGATGGTGGTTTTGACTTCGCGATCGAGCGAGCTGCGGATGGTGAAGGGGATTTGTAGGTTTTCGCCAACGATGCCATAGGTGGGGGCATTTACCGTTAGCAGATCGAGGTCGGGGAGTCGGTTCTCGGAACCGGTGGGAATGGTGAAAAGCGGAATTTTTCGGAGAAGGAATTTTTGCGCAGCGGAAACGGGTGGCTGCCCAAGGTTCCAATCGCCATCGGAGATGACCACGGCGGCGCGCAGGTTGCTTTCTTTTTCGAGCAGTTCATCGAGTGGCGTGCTCAGGTCCGATCCCGCTGAGGCTTGCAGTGCTGGATCGGTGGGATGGCTGGAAAAAGCTCGGGTGACAAGTTCGTTTTTGCCTTCGGCAGAAAGGGCCGACCAGAGGTTGGAAGCAAGGAGGCGTTGTGTGAACTCTTTGCGCGTGGTGATTTCCTTGTTCGGAGAAAAAAGCTGCGGGAGTTGGGCGTCGGTAGTTTCCATCGACTTCGAGTCGTCCCAGATCACGGCGATGCGCGGTTT
>CANHKJ010000175.1 GCA_947460915.1 Verrucomicrobiia bacterium | reverse complement strand
GGCGCGCGAGAGTTGGGCAAAAAGCATTGCCGTGAGGTGACTGACAACAGAAAAAGTGCGTGACCTTTTTCCGATCCCCGTTTCGTTAGCGATTCGATGGATCATTCCCAGAGGAATGAGGTTGAGTATCAGCTTGAGTGCGATTACGTTGGCGGCGGCTGGTTTGGTATTTTTCATTACACCCCTACCGAGTGGCAGGGATTAAAATACAACTCCAGCCAACTTTTTTAATTCCTCAAAATATCCCTATGGGATGGCTGTGATTTTAATTGTATTATTTAGTTCATGCAACAAAACGCTACCTTTGAAATCAAAAATGAGCGGAACTCACGTAAAAATATTAAGATCATGCTCGCTTTTTAATGTATCAAGTGACAATAAAATATTTGGAAACGTATCTCACCAGCTAATAGTAGACGAAGGGATTTCATCAAATCCAGCTCACAATATTCTGGTTGGTGAGACTATATTTATCGAAGGAGTTCATAAAATTACATCTGATACTAGAGGTCCGTGGTTAGGTGTCAAAGGTCATTGGATTAGCAAGACCGGTGGTCAGATTAATTTCGTGTATTGTTGGTCTAAGGGCAGTAAATTACTTATCGCTCCATGGGAGACTGACTCATATCCAGAAACAAGAACCTTTAATGACCTTCCTTGAATAGATTACTAGCTCTAACTTCGGGTCATCAAGCCGATAGCGTCCTGTAGTGCCCCCCTGTGAGTTGGACAGCCAGTAGTATTAATTAGGCTGCGTTGCATAGTTGTTGGTAGTATTGTTGAGGTGAGAGATATTTGAGAGATTGGTGAGGCATCCACCTGCAATCGCAAAAAAAGAGAAGAATTAAAGTGTATGTAATTTCACTCGCACTCCCTCCGGTTCTGGCCGACTCTCGACTCTGATTTTGAAAATTTTCCCGTGACACTTGTCAGCAGATTTCCCATCATTCGCGCCAAGGAAAAAACTACGTCATGAGCTCATCATCCGCACCATCTGACATCGAGATTGCCCGTCACGCCCGCATGCGGCCCATGCAAGAAATCGCCGATGCATTGCTTATCCCCTCCGATGATATCATTCCCTACGGTCGGCATAAGGCCAAGGTTTCACTCGATTTTGTCGATCGCACCGAACGCTCCGCGAACGGCAAATTGATCCTCGTTACTGCGATTTCTCCAACGCCAGCAGGAGAGGGGAAAACTACCACTACCATCGGTCTCGGCGATGCCCTCAATCGTATCGGTAAGCGCAGCACCATTTGCCTACGTGAGCCCTCACTCGGCCCCTGCTTTGGTATGAAGGGAGGTGCCGCTGGCGGTGGTTACTCCCAAGTCGTCCCCATGGAAGACATTAACCTCCACTTCACAGGCGACTTTCACGCGATCACCTCCGCGCACAATCTTCTCGCAGCGCTGATCGACAATCATCTTCATCACGGGAATGTTCTCGATATCGATCCCGCCCGCATCGTCTGGAAGCGTGCTCTCGACATGAATGATCGCGCCCTTCGTCAGATCATCACTGGCGTCGGCGCACCCAGTAATGGTGTCACTCGCGAGGCCGGATTTGACATCACCGTAGCATCTGAGGTGATGGCTATTTTTTGCCTAGCAGAATCAATCAGCGAGCTTCGTGATCGTCTCGGGCGCATGATCGTTGCCTATACACGTGGGAAAAAACCCATTACCGCCGGTGACCTGAACGCCCAAGGAGCGATGACTGTCTTGCTCCGCGAGGCTCTTCAGCCCAATCTCGTACAAACCCTCGAAAACAATCCGGCCTTCGTCCACGGTGGCCCATTTGCCAACATCGCCCACGGCTGCAATAGCGTAATCGCTACCAAGCTCGCCATGCGCTTAAGCGAATTCACCGTGACCGAGGCTGGCTTCGGTGCGGATCTAGGCGCGGAAAAATTCCTCAACATCAAGTGCCGCCAATCTGGACTTCAGCCTGATGCCGTGGTCCTCGTCGCCACCGTGCGCGCGCTCAAGATGCATGGCGGAGTGAAGAAAAAAGATCTTGGTATTCCACATCCAGCAGCTGTTCAGCAGGGACTAGTCAATCTGGAAAAGCACCTCGAAAATCTCCGTTCTTTTGGTTTGCCAGTGGTTGTCGCCATCAATCATTTTCAGTGTGATACCGAGCAAGAGCTCTGCGTCATCGAAAACCGCTGCCGCGATCTTGGCGTTAAAGCCATCCGTTGTCGCCACTGGGCTGAGGGTGGGGCTGGGGCAATCGAGTTAGCCGAAGAAGTGGTTTCCATGTCTGCGCAGACCGCAAACGCTTTTGATTTCCTCTATGCCTCTGAGCTTCCGCTGTGGGATAAAATTCGCGCAGTTGCGCAGAAAATGTATGGTGCGCGCGATATCACGGCGTCGTCTCAGGTGCGCCATAAACTCAGAGACCTTGAGCAATCTGGACTGGGCGGCCTTCCTGTTTGCATGGCCAAGACCCAGTATTCCTTCTCCACCGATCCCACCCGCATGGGGCGCCCGCGCGACTTCGAGGTGCCCATCCGCGACGTAAAAGTCTCCGCAGGAGCGGGATTCGTCGTTGTGCTCACCGGGGAGATTATGACCATGCCTGGTCTTCCCTCTATCCCCTCCGCAGAAAAGATCGACCTCGATTCCTTCGGTCACATCACCGGTCTATTTTGAGTGCGTTGAGATAAGCTCGGCGGTTCGCCGTAGTACATTTTCTATAACCGCTCAATTTCCTGCATTTCTGCATGCAAATGCCTTGACCAAGAGGGTTTGAGTGCCTAGGGATGCGCATGACATTTGACCAATTAGGGCTCAACGCTGCCGTTTTGAAGGCAGTGACGGATTCGGGCTATGAGACTCCTACCGCCATTCAGGCTCAGGCGATTCCGCTGGTGTTGGCGGGGCGTGACGTCGTCGGAGCCTCGCAGACAGGCACGGGTAAGACCGCTGCTTTTGCGCTGCCTTCCCTTTCAAAAATCTTGCCTCTCGGTAAACCGCAGATCCTTGTATTGGAGCCCACTCGTGAGTTGGCGCACCAAGTTGCCGAGCAATTTATCAAATACGGCAAGCACACAGGTCTGAAGACGGCGTTGTTGTATGGTGGCGTTGGTTATGGCGAGCAGGCGAAGCAGCTGGAAGAAGGCGCGGACATCGTGGTGGCGACTCCAGGGCGCTTGATGGATCACTTTTACCGCGCAACGATGCGTTTTGGTGCGTTGAAAATCCTCGTTCTCGATGAAGTGGATCGTATGCTGGACATGGGCTTCTTGCCGCAGGTAAGGAAAATCGTCAACCTTTGCCCTTGGGATGAGCGGCAGACTCTGTTGTTTTCGGCAACGATGCCTGCGGCGATCCAGACCTTTGCTCAGTGGTGCTTGACGGATCCAATCAGTGTGGAAATCGCCAAACGCGCGGTCGCCAGCACCGTGACCCATGCTTTTTATCCGGTAGCGATGGATCAGCGTGATGAACTGCTCGTCGCGCTTCTCGATGGCACGGAATGGCACAGCGTGATTATTTTCACGCGCACTCGCAAAGAGGCCGATCAAGTCACGGACATTCTCAAGGAAAGTGGTCATCCCAAAGTGGTGGCGATGCATAGCGATGTCTCGCAAAAGGACCGCATGGAAGCATTGCAAGGTTTCCGTGATGGCAAGTATGATGTGTTGGTGGCAACCGACGTGGCGGCGCGTGGCATCGATATTTCCGGCGTCTCTCACGTGATCAACTACCGCGTCCCAGAAAATGCCGAAGACTACGTGCATCGCATTGGCAGGACAGGTCGTGCCGAAGCGGAAGGTGATGCCTTTACCATTCTGACAGCCGACGAGCTTGACTACGCAAAATCCGTGGAAGTCTATGTGGATCAAAAAATCCCGCGCAAGAAGTTGGAAAATTTCGCCTACACCTACACGGCGATGCTCGATGACGAGCCGATCCGTCAGATCCGCCGCAAGTCCTCGGGGCCGAAAAAACGTCGCTAACATTTTTCTCCTTCTCGCTCTCATGCGCGTGCTCGCCGTGGATCCAGCTGTTCGCAATACCGGATACGCGGTATTAGAAGGCGATCCTCGCGCGCCAAAGGTGTTAGATTTTGGAGTGATCTCGATTCCCAAGGCCCAAGCGCAATCCGTTGCGCTATCGGCGGTGCGCAGTCATCTTTATAATTTGATGAAAAAATGGCAACCCGATGAAGTCGCGGTCGAGGGAATCATCTATGTGCAATCGCACCAAACCGCCATCAGTATGGGCGCGGCGCGTGCGGCGGCCTTGATTGCTGCGGCAGATCACGGGTTAAAAATTTACGAATACGCTCCACGTAAGGTAAAGATGGCGGTGGTGGGCAAGGGGACAGCCGATAAGGATCAAGTCGCCTTCATGGTGCGGGCTTTATTGAAGCTCAGTGAAACTCCTCCTGCTGATGCTGCCGATGCCTTGGCGATCGCAATGGCTCATTTGCAATCGGGCGACCCGCTGCGGGCGAAACTTCTCGATCGACGCCTCCTTTAGTCGAAAATCTAACTGAAATTTTTCTCACTATGCTAGAATCAGGATTGATCAGCTATGCCGATGGACTCGCCTTGCAAGAGCGGGTGGTGGCGGAAATTCTCGACGGCGCAGCAGGGGATCGCTTAATCTTGTTAGAGCACGAACCCGTTTATACAATTGGCCGCTTGCGCGATCAATCCTCGCTGCGTGATCCCCAACGCCTGCCGCATCCAGTGGTGGAAACCAACCGCGGTGGGCAGGCGACGTATCATGGTCCTGGGCAACTTGTCGGTTATCCGATTCTTGATTTGCGCCAGCGCGGCCAAGATCTGCATGCGCATCTGCGGATGATCGAGGACGTGCTGATCGCGTCTTGTGAGCGTTTTGGCGTGGCTGCGGGACGTCGCGATGGTCTAACTGGCGTGTGGGTGGAGAATCGGAAAATGGCATCCATCGGAGTGGGCGTGAAAAAATGGATCAGCATGCATGGCTTTGCGATCAACATCACCAACGAATGCCTCGCGGGATTTTTTGCGATCACGCCATGTGGCATCGATGGTGTTACCATGACCAGCCTGAGTCAAGAAGCAGGTCGCCCGATCACGGTGGAAGAATTTGCAGAAGTGGTGCGCGAACTTTTTCCTTAAGGAGAAGGGATTTGCAATGCCATGGCTTATTGTGGTGGCATTCGATTTTCTCCTTGCGCTGGTAAGGTGATATGCGAACCTCTTCGCGTTATGAAAAAACTCATTGTTTCATGGATGGGAGCGCTTGGCTCGTTGTTGTTGATGTCTGGCGTGATGCATGCGGCTGAGCCCGTGGAAGAAGGCTTTGTGTCGTTGTTCGATGGCAAGACGCTGGACGGATGGAAGATCAATCAAGCGAAGGAAGCTTTCGCGATTGAAGATGGCGCGATCAAGGCGAATGGCGATTGTTGCCACTTGTTTTACGAGGGTAAAGTAAATGGAGCCAAATTCAAGAATTTTGAAATTCGTTTGGATGTGATGACGCGCAAGAACTCGAATGGCGGATTTTTTATCCACACCGTCTATCAAGACAGCGGCTGGCCGAGCGGTTATGAAATCCAAGTGAACAACACCCAAGGTGATCCGCAGAAATCGGGCGGGCTTTACAACACTGTGAAAAATCTGACGCCTTTCGCTGATGATGCTTGGATGAAATACGTGATCATCGTCAATAATGGTAAAGTGATCGTTTCGGTGAATGGAAAAGAGCTGGTGAATTATCAGACAGAAAAAGACAGCAGTAAGCTTTTGGTAGATGGTGGCACTTTTGCCATACAGGCTCATGATAAAGGCAGCACTACGTATTACAAAAAAATCCGAGTCAAAGTGATGCCGTAACCTTCTGATGCTTAAAGGGTTTCTCTTTTTGTGTTGTGGCGTTTGGTTGTGATTGATCTTCAGTGAATTACAAAGGTCTTGCATCGTTGGAGAGATTCTACTAAGAATTTTCTGTGCAATTACGTTGCACAAAATCTCTGTGTGTGGCGTCGCTTGCGGCAAAGCACATGGGTTTCATGGGAAAACAGTCGCCAGATGCCGGGGGGTATCTGGCGGCAAATTGTTAGGGCGTGGGCAGAATTTGCTACGCTGCTCAGCGCGAGAATGGCACATTTTCTCTTGAAAAAATCGTCAGTTTTCAGGGTTTTCTGACGTTATAATCATGAACCTATGAACCCTGCTTCATGAACTTTTCTTCGTTCGTTTTCTATCTATCTGCTGCGGCACTCCTAGGTGATCTCTGCGCGCAGATCCCCTCCTTCCCTGGTGCGGAGGGCTATGGCTCT
Source organism: Verrucomicrobiia bacterium (assembly GCA_947460915.1). Classification (GTDB taxonomy): domain Bacteria; phylum Verrucomicrobiota; class Verrucomicrobiia; order Verrucomicrobiales; family Akkermansiaceae; genus UBA956. Next base: position 473 of record CANHKJ010000175.1, on the reverse strand, counting down.
ATGGCAGAGGGAGGTAGGGGCGGTGATGTCTATATAGTTACGAATCGGAATGCATCGGGGGTGGGGTCATTTGCGGATGCTGTAAATACGGCACCGGTCGCGGGTAGGACGATTGTTTTCGCTGTCAGCGGGCACATTCGCTTGCCGAGTGGTTCGGGTGGGGGATTGAGTATTTCAAAAAGTAAAATCACCGTTGCAGGGCAAACGGCTCCAGGTGATGGCATTTGTTTTTGGAACAATACGATGAACCTCACGGGAGATGACCTCGTAATGCGGCATCTGCGTTGGCGCTATGGAAAACAAACCGCGGGCGGTGACTCGGTGGACATCAGTGGCTCGCAGCGGATCATTCTAGATCACTGTGATGTGATGTTTTCGACCGACGAGAATCTCTCATCCTTTGGCACGCCTCCCGAGTATTTTACCTTCCAATGGAGCATCAATGCTTGGGGCCTGAGCGGACACTCGGCGGG
>CANHKJ010000174.1 GCA_947460915.1 Verrucomicrobiia bacterium | reverse complement strand
CAGCTCCGAAGTAATGAGAGCAATCGTCTCAGGATAATTGAGCTTGAGTCCGCGATCGCGGCGTCGGCGTGCGAGATCACCAGCGACGACGATCAGCAGTTTTTCTTGTTCTCGCGGTGACAGGTGCATGGTTCAATGAAGGGCTAAAAACGTGAGGGCGCTGCCGAATACGATGGCTGTAGCAATGCGAACGTGCTTCTTGCGATTCAGCTTGTAAACGACGACAGCGGCGAGGGCGATGCAGGCGACGCTGATTTCTAACATCCCATGAAGATGGAGAAAATTGGCGCGCAGCATATCGAACTCATCCGTTTCATCGGGTGGATGATAGTGACCAGGATGAGCCGAAGCCATCGAGGTAAAGCCGAGCAGTAATGCGTGAAAAATGGCAGTCATCTTGCAGCGTTGCAGCAGAGACGATGGGGAATTGAGGAGTGATTTCATAAAGTGAAGTATGAGTGAATTAAATGATAGCACTTGCAATGCCAACGTAACAAAAAACCATGCCCTCTTTCGAGGGCATGGTTGGGAACAGTTACTACACTGAAGAATTATTTGTAAGTGCCTTTGAGGAATGGCTCGCCAACGACGTTTTTGTATTCCTTGAGGATCTTGAATTGTCCATCAGCGCGTGTTTCGCCGATATAGACATTCTTGGTAAGGTGGTGATTGGCTTGTGAAGTTACAGTGCCGCCTGGGCCATCGAATGCGATGCCACTCTTGAGAGCTGCCATCACTTTGGCTGGCTCAAAGCTGCCTGCTTTTTCGACAGCGGCTTTCCAGAGGTAAACACCGTTGTAGGAAAGAACCATTGGCGAGCAAGTCACACGACCTTCTTTGACGATGCCGGGAACTTCTGACTTAGCCAGCCATGCTTGGAAGGCTGTGGTGAATTTTTCATTTGCGGGGCTCTTGATCGATTGGAAATACGTCCAGCAACCGAGTTGACCGACAAGTTGGCTTGCAGGCAGACCGCGGAATTCGTCCTCGGAGACCGAGAAGCTCACGACGGGGCAGGATTCGGCATCAAGACCAGCTGCGGCATACTCTTTGAAGAATGGCACGTTGGTGTCACCGTTCAGAGTGTTGATGATGCAGGCGTCACCGCTAGCGGCGAATTGCTTGATCTCTGAGATGATTTGTTGGTAGTCGGTATGGCCAAATGGTGTGTATTTGCCAGCAGAAATGATCTTGCCAGAAGCATCTTTGGTGAAGCCGCCGCCGATGTTTTCGAGAGGCACACCTTTGCTCAAGAGATACTCCAAGAGAATCAAGTTGGTGGTTTGTGGATAAACGTAGTCGGAGCCGATCAAATAGAATTTCTTCTTACCTTCTTCCAACATGTAATCGACGGCAGGAGTGGCTTGTTGATTGACGGCTTCGGCGGTATAGAAAATGTTAGGAGACATTTCTTCGCCCTCGTATTGCACGGGGTAGAATAGCAAGCCTTTCTTTTCTTCGAATACCGGAAGAACGGATTTACGACTTACCGAAGTCCAGCAACCGAAGGTTACGGAGACTTTGTCCTGATCGAGAAGCTGTTTCGCTTTTTCAGCGAAAAGCGGCCAGTTCGAGGCACCATCGACCACGACGGGTTCGATTTTTTTGCCCATAACGCCACCTGCGGCGTTGATTTCGTCAAAGGTGAAAAGCAATACGTCACGAAGGGATGTTTCACTGATGGCCATGGTGCCAGAGAGCGAGTGAAGCACGCCCACTTTGACCGTTTCCTCAGCCTGAACGGAGGAACCTAGGAGAGAGAATGCCGCAAGAGCGGATGGAATAATTCGATTGATCATGATGGTACTTTGTTGTTGTTTTTGAGAAGCAGTTGGAGAAATGAGATAACCAGAAATGTTTGGGTGGGACGATCAGTAGTGGGGGGATCGAAACTGACCTTCCCACCCAGTTAACGCTATGAAGATAAGGACACAGAAAAATTAGAACGATAAGGCGAGACCGACGTTAGCGGTCAGCAAATCCTTTTCGTCGTTGTTCGGAATGATTTCGTCATCAGTGAAGTAATAGGTAGCACCGGCGTTGAGAGTCCAATCACCAAAGGCTTCGTCGATCACAGGTGCAAGTGGCACTGCTGCCTGAGCACCTACGGATGCGTAGCCTACGCCTTCGTCAGAGCCGCCGTGGAAATCACCATCGAGGAAATAGGCGACATTGACGGGGAAGGAAAATGTGACTGGACCTGTTTCAATGCTGTGGGAGACGCCCAGAACCAAAATGGTGCCTTCGTTGCCTGCCGCTGCGCCTTGATCGAGACGATGGTGAATCGTCAACGATGGGGCAAGAAGGCAATCATAGGCGAATTTCACGTCGAGGATTTTCTCGTCGTCATTAGCATACATCCAGGATTGGTATGTAGCGCTGACAGTAAGTTTTTCGTAGGTATAAGCCAGGCCAGCCCAAACGTCGACCTCTTGCAGAGAGCCACCGATTGCGCTGTCAACTTTGTTGTTCACATCCATCCACGAACCGAGGGTGAAGGTGAAATTTGATGGCAGAGCAAAGGCCAACTCCAACATGGGATTGAAAGTCGGATCGGACAGGGAAGCACCATCGTTCCAAACATCAGCTCCGTAGGAGATGAAGTGAGAATTGTAATCAAGTTTGAGAACACCAGAAACTACGTCATCAGCAGGAGCTGTGGTCATGGTTGTTTCTTCGGTGGTTCCAGCTTGTGACACACCTGTGGCAAGTGCCAAGGCAAGGATGGATGTTTGGAATTTGTTGCGATAGTTTTTCATTTTCATTAGTATGCTGTTTCGTTGTGAAGGTGAACGATCTCTTGTGAAATCGTCTCCATAAATCATCCAAAGCATTCAGCGTGCCAGCACATGAATCAATTGTTTCAAAATGTGACATTTATTGATGTATCATAAGTTTTTTCCAGCAATTATGATTTATATTAATCGATTTTGGTGAGAATCAATTAATTTATATCATGCATGAATCAAATTATTAGTAATTTCATTCATGAAAAAAGCCCCATGCAGATTTCGCATAGGGCTTTTTTATTGGAAAACTGGGAAAATGTTAGACGGTGAGGTATTCGCGAACGACCTCGTCGGTGAGCTGGGGCATGGTGCCCGCTGCTGATACGGCACCGCGTTCGAGGATCGCAAAATCATCACCGAGCTCTTTGCAGAAATCGAGATATTGCTCAACGAGCAGGATGCTCATGCCATCTTCATTGCGCAGTAGGCGAATGGCCTCGCCGATTTGGTCGATGATGTTAGGCTGAATGCCTTCGGTTGGTTCATCGAGGATCAGCAATTTCGGATTGGTGAGCAAGACGCGGGCAATGGCGAGTTGTTGTTGTTGGCCTCCCGAAAGCATGCCGCCTTTGCGTTTGAGAAATTCTTTGATGATCGGGAATAGCGTAAAAACACGATCCGTGGCTGCGGAGTCGGGCTTGATGCCTTGAGCCCGTGCACCGATGAAGAGATTTTCCAAAACAGTAAGGTGAGGAAAAATATCACGACCTTGTGGCACGTAGCCGAGACCGATGCGTGCACGGCTTGCCGTGGGAAGACGCTCGATCGAGTTACCAAGAAACGCGATGTTGCCTGATTCGATCGGCAGGAGGCCCATCAGTGCCTTCAATGTGGTGCTTTTGCCGACGCCATTTCGCCCCATTAAACAAAACACGGTGTTGGGCCGAATGGTCAAAGTCACGCCGCGCAGAATGGCACTTCCAGAAATTGAAAGGCGGAGATCGTTGATGGCAAGGCTTTCCTGGGTAAGGATCGTAGGCATAAAGTGTGGAAAATTGTTAGGCGGTTTTGGATTTGCGACCGAGATAGACTTCGATCACGCGCTCGTCGTTTTGCACTTGATCGACAGGACCTTCACAAAGCACATGGCCTTGGTGCAGCACGGTGACTTTTCTATCTTGTGAAATTTGTCGAACGAAGGTCATGTCGTGCTCGATGACGATGATGGTATGTTTTCCTGCAAGAGATAACAAAAGCTCACCCGTGCGATAGGTTTCTTCATCGGTCATGCCAGCGGCGGGTTCATCGACTAATAACAAGCGCGCTTCTTGAGCAAGCAGCATGCCGATTTCGAGCCATTGCTTTTGTCCGTGAGCAAGGGTTCCAGCTTTGCGTAGTGCATGATCGGTGAGCTTGATAGTGGTCAAAATGTCGGCCATGCGATCGCGTTGATCTGAAGTAATTTTTCCAAAGAGGCTATGCCAAATGCCTCGCGATCCTGCGAGCGATAGGATCAGATTTTCGGTCACCGTGTGATCGTTGTAGACCGTCGGCGTTTGAAATTTCCGACCGATGCCGAGACGATAGATTTGATACTCGTTGAGCTTGAGAAGATCATGTTTGGCATCATCCCAGAGCAAAGTTCCTTCATCGGGTTTGGTGCGACCCGTGATCAAATCGAGAAAGGTTGTTTTGCCTGCACCATTCGGACCAATGACTGTGCGCAACTCACCTTCATCCAGATAAAAATTCAGATCGTTGATGGCTTTGTAGCCATCGAAGTTTTTGTTCAGTCCCTCGGCGGCGAGGAGAAATGGTTTCTGGCTCATGGGTCGATGATGGGTGAAGTCGGTGATGCTTTTTTGAGTTCTGCGGCGACTTTGGCTTCGTCTTTTGCTGCTGATCGATTGCGGATGCGACTAATGATTCCGCTGATCTGAGAGGGAATGCCGACGATGCCTTTGGGCATAAACATGACTACTAGCACAAAAGCGCCGCCGAGAATGATCAACCAGAGATCGGGATAAGCGCGGGTGGCCCAGCTTTTCAGCGCATTGACCGATACCGCACCGACAACGGGCCCTACCAAGGTGCCGCGGCCGCCGAGCGCCACCCAGACTACGGCTTCGAGCGATTTGTCTGGCGTCATTTCGCTTGGATTGATGATGCCGACTTGGGGCACATACAGAGCACCGGCGACGGCTGCAATCATCGCGCTGATAATGAAAATGAAAAGCTTGAAACTTGCCGTGGCGTAGCCCGAAAAAAGCACGCGGTTTTCGGAGTCACGGATCGCCCGCTGAATTAGTCCGAAACGCGATGCCGTGAGCCATTTGCAACCCGCGATTACACCGACTAACAGCAACGCTGTGGCGATGTAGAGAATCCGTTGCGTGCCTGGATCGCGAAGATTTGCGCCGAGCATCGAGCGGAAATCAGTGAAGCCATTGTTTCCTCCCATCAGCATGTCATTGCGGAAAAACAACAAGGCGGCACCGTAGGTGAGCGCTTGGGTGAGGATGGAAAAATACACTCCCTTGATGCGCGAACGAAAAGCGAGATAGCCGAAGATGAAAGCGATCAGGCCCGGTACTAGCAGCACCATCGCCGCAGCAAAGGGGAAGGAGTAGAACGGCTCCCAGAACGATGGCAATTTCGTGTGACCGAGGAATACCATGAAGTCCGGAAGATCACTTTTGTATTGGCCGAGCTTGCCAATCATCAGCATCAAATGCATGCCCATCATGTAGCCGCCCAGTGTGAAGAAAAGCGCTTGTCCAAGACATAACAATCCGGTGTAGCCCCAAAGCAAATCGATGGAAATCGCGAGGATGCCGTAGCACAAATATTTCCCCCAAAGATTGAGCGTAAAGTTCTCGATCACGCCAAACGCATTGAGCGCAGGCATGATGATCACGAGAAATATGGCAGTGGCGATGAGCAGCGAGACATTGATGCGGCTGCTGATGGGTGACGTAGTCATTGGTTTAGTCGAGGCTGCGTGAGCGGGTTACAAAAAGTCCGGCGGGACGCCATTGCAGGAAGAGGATAATGGCTCCGAGAACGAGAATTTTCCCGATCACAGGATTGCCGAGATATTGTTGTAGTGTCTGATCTGCGATACCGATGCCCAGCGCGCTGATGACTGTGCCGAGAATGTTGCCCACGCCACCGACGACCACCGTCATGAACGCATCGACGATGTAGTTTTGCCCGAGCGATGGCCCGACGTTGCCAATCTGGGAGAGAAAGGCGCCAGCAAGTCCTGCGAGTCCGCAGCCAAAGGCGAAAGTCATCATGTTGACGCGCTCGGTGCGAATGCCCATACACGCGGCCATGTTGCGATTTTGCATCACCGCACGAATCAACAATCCGAGCTGCGTTTTGTTAATCACCAGCCACGTCACGACGATGATCAAGATCGCAAAACCGATCACAAAGACGCGGTTCCAGCCGAAAATCACATCGTTAAATGTCCAGTTGCCTGAGAGCCAATCGGGGCTCGATACCTGCACATTGTTCGCTCCAAAAATCAGGCGGAAAAGTTGCTGCATCACCAGCGAAATGCCCCATGTGGCGAGCAGAGATTCCAAAGGTCGGCGATAGAGAAAACGAATGATCGATCGCTCTAACAAAAGGCCAACCAAAGCGGCTGCGAGAAAAGACGCAGGCAGTGCGATGATGAAATACAGATTTCCGCCCGAGGCAAGATTCATTCCCGGGATCGAGATCGACATGCCAAACGGCGAGAGCTGCAGCCCAGCGGCGAAAATGTTTTGAATCATGTATGTGGTATAAGCACCCACAGCAATCAGTTCGCCGTGAGCCATGTTGATGATGCCCATCAATCCAAAGGTGATCGCAAGTCCGATGGCAACAACTAGCAGCACCGAGCCAAGTGAAAGTCCGCGAAAGGCGGTGCCCACGGCATTGATCGAGGAAATATGGCTATCGATCGCAACGATGGCCTTTTGCGCCGCGTCAACGAGTTCGGCATCTTTGCTTTTTTCAGCCTCGGCTTCCAGTGATTTGAT
>CANHKJ010000173.1 GCA_947460915.1 Verrucomicrobiia bacterium | reverse complement strand
CCGCTTGCAACGTTTGATCGCCACGATCCGCACCATGGAGCCCGATGTGATGGGCGTGCAAGAGGCGTTGCACTCGCAAGTGGCCGACATGTGTCTGTCCTTGCCCGACTATGAGTTTTATGGCTTTGGCCGCGATGACGGCAAGACCAAGGGCGAATACGCAGGAATTTTTTTCAAAAAGGCACGCTTCCAAGCAGACGGCTCAGATGCTGGAATGTTTTGGCTCTCCGCGACTCCCGAGAAACCTGGCTCGATGACCTGGGGTAACCAAATTCCGCGCGTTGCGACGTGGTTGCACTTGCGCGATCGCCAGACGCAACGGGGATTCACGGTGTATAACTCGCACTGGGATCACATGCATCAAGGTTCGCGTGTCGAATCCGCAAAGTTGATCGCGCAGCGCATCGATACGCGCAAAAATCGCAACGAGCCCGTGGTTTTGTTAGGTGATTTCAATGCCACCGAGGGCAATAACGCCGTCGATTACCTAGCGGGTCGCAGCAAAGCTTGGGCCAATACCTTACTCGATCCCTATCATCAACTTTATCCCAAAGTCTCCGCGCGCCGTACCTTGCATTTCTGGCGCAATAACAAAGATGGCTGGGCCAAAGTCGATCATATCCTCGTCTCGCCGCCCGTTCAGGTAAAAAAAGCTGCCATCATCTATGCTCCCGATGGCAAAACTCCCGCGTCCGATCACTACCCCGTCAGCGCCCACATCGTTTGGCCTTAATCACGCCAGGCAAGCTCTTGTTTTGGATCTGTCTCGAGACAATCCATAGAATAACAATACATGGTATCATACTGCATTCAGAGCGATTGAGGAACCACGAAAAACACGAAGCACACGAAATGTTGAATGTTTCCATTTTCTTGCGCTACGAGACCAGTGCTTTTCGTGGTTCCTAGGTCTTTCTGGTAAAGCCGCGTGAGATGGGCCTAAACGACTCATTGCAAAAATCATTGACACGATTCCACCCCTCTGACATGAAAATGGTGCGTGAATAAATACTTTTTTTGGAATTTGCTTTTGGTGCTCTTGTTGTGGGGGATCGGCATCTTTTTGTTTCTGGGATCTACGCAGGATGCCATCAGCAAGGCGGTGGGCACGAGTTTGAGCGATCCGAAGCATGATGGTGCTTTTGATAAGGTGCGTCATGCAGTATCTGGCCAAGTGGTGACGCTCAGCGGTCAGGTTGCGAGCGATGAAGACAAAGCTGCTGCTGAGACTCTGATTCGCAATGAGGTTCGCACGCCCGATGTTCAGCCCGAGCGCAATCCTGTGATCGATGTGCGCAATGACATCGAAGTCAACGTGCCGCTTCGCCAGCGTCCTTGGTTGATTGCCTCCGTCTTCGGCACGGAAAAACGCATCGAGGGAGTGCTGAAAGAGCCGAATCAGCGCACGGCATTGATGACGGCGCTCGACCAACAAATCCCTGCGGCAGATGAGAAAGCGAAGTCGCGGGCAAATCAGATTTTGTTAGATGAAAAATCGTTGCCAGCCAGTGATTGGGATAAAACCCTTGCCGCACTGCCTGACTTCAAAAAGCTGCTCGAAGGCAAAGCTGATTTAGCGGCGCGAGCGATTGTGGTATCGCGTGTAGATGGCGAGTGGAAAGTCTATGGCCCCGAGGCGACAGATGCCGAGATTGCTACCTATTTAGCCGATGCCCATGTTTCTGAAAAACAAGTGTCATTGGCACTACACAATTTGCGCACCATGCACATTTCTCGCGGAGCTGTTCCTGATGAACCGATATCTCCGGACAATAAGGACGCAGGAAAAGCCCTCAACTGACACGTTTACGTTTTACTCAAATAATTTTTACTCACTCCAAACAAAATCACTACTATGCCAGGATCTATCTACTTCATTATCATGCTGCTGCCCTACGTGGCGGTCTGCGCACTCATCGGCGGCTTCATCGGCTGGTACCTGCGTTGCAAGATCGGCAAATGCCACGGTCACACCGAGCAAGCTGTTGCCGCGCCGACCCAGACTAAACCATCAGCTGACGATGCGACTCGCACGAGGAAATTGCAGGGAAAACTCAAGCAAGCAGAAGCGCTGAATGCGACCCTCAAGCAAGAAATTGATTCCTTGCAAGGTAAGGCTGTCAGCAAATCAGAGATGGTAGTATCAGAGGCGAAAATTTGCGCAGATTCTGCCGAGCTCGCACAAGAGAAGCAGCGCATGGCTGCACTCAAAGCGGACTTGAAAAAAGCTCAGGAAACCATCAGTGGGTTGAATGCGAAGCTGAACGTCGATGTGAAAGAACAGAAGGATCGCACCTTTTCGTTAGAGAACGAACTCTCGCAGGCTCGTGAGCAGTTGCAACGCTATCAGAGTTCCACTGATGATAGCGCGGATCTGCGTGCCGATCTAGAACGCGCGCGTGAGATGGCGGCGAATGCCACACGTTTCGCTGGCGAATCTCGCAAACGCGAGGCATCGCTCACGGATGAAATCGAAAGCCTCAAAGCCAAGCTCGCCAAGCAGGCCGAAGTGTCCGCCACTGCAGCTGTGATCGCAGGGCCAGCCTTTGCCGCTAGTATTTCCGCCAAACCTGCTGGAGATTCCCCCTCGGTTCTTAAGGCGAAAGCTGAAGTGGAGCGCTTGAATGCAGAAAAAGAAACAGCCTTAAAGGAAGCTGCCATTCGGGAAGATGCGATCCGTGTTGCCGCTGAGAAAGCCGCTCTTGCTAAGGCGGAGGCGGAACGCATCACTGCTGAAAAGGCAGCCGCCGAGCGCGAGTGGCAGGATCAACTCGATGGCGAAAAAGAAATTTTATGAGCTCTGTAGATTGGGAAAATCGTTATCAGCAGGCGGATACGCCATGGGATAAAGGTCTGCCGCATCCGATGATTGAGATCTGGCGTGGCCTAGAACTTTCGCCAGGTGTGATCGTAGTGCCGGGTTGTGGTCGTGGTTGGGATCTTCGGGCTTGGGCGATGATGTTCCCGCAACACCGCGTGCTCGGCATTGATCTCGCCGCATCGGCCGTAGAAGATGCGCAGAAAAACTGTGCTGATTTGCCGAACGTAAGCGTAATTCTCGCGGATTTTTTTGATCATGCCAGCTGGCGCAGTGCTGCCGAATTCGAGGGGCAAAACATTTCCTTAGTGTGGGAGCATACATGTTTTTGTGCGATTCCACCCAGTCTGCGCGAAAGCTACGCAGCTACCGTGGCGGCACTTTTAGAACCGGGGGCGATGCTCGTCGGCGTATTTTTTACCGACATTCGCGATGATGATGGCCAAGGCCCGCCTTGGAACTGCATGCTTCCGGAGCTTCAAAGACTCTTTGGAGAGCACTTCCAAATCGAGTCGCTACCATACGATCACCGCACCTTTCCTGGAAGAGAAGGGGAAGAGCGCGCGCTGAGTTTGCGGCGATTGGATTGAAGCATCGTTAGCTTTTTGCAGCACTGTATCACGTATTTCCGTGATGAAAAATCACGCTATTTTTTGTGGACTGGTTGTATTCACAGTGTAAACTTATCGCGACCCATAAAACCCTATGAAACCATTCTTCTCGCCGAAATTGTATTTTCGAGCACAATTTTCCTCAGTCCATTGTCGCCGCGGCTTTACGCTGATCATTACGATTAGTTTGCTCGTATTGTTGACGATGGTCGCTGTGGGCGTGCTTTCGCTCTCGGCTGTCAACATGCGGACTTCCGCCCAAAGCCAAGCTCGGGAGTTAGCGCGGTCCAATGCACGCATGGCATTGATGCTGGCGGTGGGAGATTTGCAAAAAATGTTAGGTCCCGATGGGCGTGTCACCAGTTCATCTGCTCAGTCGCAATCGGCCGAATCTGCGCATGCGGCCTGGGTGGGTGTGTTTGATGCTTGGGATGCCAGCAGGGGCTTGCTCACACGTCCTCAGCCGGTATTTCAGCAGTGGCTCAGCAGTGCTCCGCAGCGCGAGGACTTGCGCAATAAGAACTTTGCGGAGAGAGTTGGCGTCAGTGAGGTGTCACTCGTTGATGAAGGTTCGTTAGGTGAGGCCGCGAAGTTACCAGGTGAGAAAGTAACTGCTCCTACGATACCTGTAGGAGTGGGGACGCGCACGGGAAATGTCGCATGGTGGGTAGGGGATGAATCGATGAAAGCGGATGTCACCTCGGGCGAGACGCGTGCACCATTTACCAAGTCCGCCGAGCATTTGTTCGCAGCAAATGCCAGTCCAGTGGCCAATGCCGAGGTGCTGCAATCACTCGGTAAGCTTTCCATCGATGACCCCGAGCGCGATCGCTTGATTACCCGTGAGTCAATGGCGCTGAAAGATCGCAAAGCGGCGCAACTATTTCATGATGTGACTACACAGAGCTTGGGCATTCCCATTGATGTAACACGTCGACAACTGAAGTATGATTTTTCGATCTTTGCGCAACAACCACGGAGCTCTGTGGTGAATTTGCCGATCTACAAAGCGAATGGTGCGGTCAATGATTTTACTGTAGCGCGGGGCAAGCTTACCAATGCGCGAGATTTCCGCACAGCGGGGAGTAATCCTCTCGCGAGCTTTGCCAATCCCTCAGATCAGGCTGGCATCAATATGGAAGAGCTTTGGATTCATTCGAATTTATATCGCAATGTCCGTTGGGATGGCAGCGTGCCGAAAATTGTGTCGCAGAGTGGTGCGGAAAACAAATCATCGAACGATTTCCGCCACCGCGCTCTTTCTGATCCATGGTTTTCCTATAGCAAGCCGGTATTTGCCTCGGTGCAGTTTGTTTTTTCGTTTGTCTCGAAGCCTGATACTGCTGCGGTTGGTAAATTCCGCATGCAGATGCAGATGGATGCTTTGGTGAAAGTATGGAACCCTAATAACGTAAGAGTCGAGATCCCCGCTGGTGCTAGCTATGCTGTGCAGTTGCTCTCGGTGCCATTCAAGGTGCAGTGGAATATCACCAATGCAAGTGGGCAGACTGTCGCGCTGCCTCAGTCACAGGCGGGAGCAAATACCTATTCGCTCAATCGAGGAACTTGGGCATCATCATCCGATAAATTTGGTCATCAGACCTTTCAATGGTTGCGCGGTAACATTGGTGGATTGGCGCAAAAAGGTGTATCGACCGGCTATACGCTCGAACCTGGTGAATCGAAAATTTTTGGTCACGACAAAGAGATCAGTACTGCAAGCTTTGCCGGTGATCCGAACGTCAATCTCTCACCGGGTTGGGGGCCGGGGCGTCAGGCTGGCATTGTTGCGGACTTTGGAGCCTCTGGTCTCAATGCCACGGATTTGGTCGAGTTTGTGATTTCTCCCGATCCTTTAGTAATTCCCACTAGTGGTAATCGCACCTATTGTAACAAATGGATCGGGCATCGTGCCCCAGGGAGCATTGCTTCTGGTGGCAATGGTGGTCTCGCTTTGGGCGGGAGTTCGGTGCCGACATCGATCAATTTTGATAGCCCCGATACGCGTTATTTTCCTACGATTCGATCAAGTCAACGGTTGACGGTCTCACAATACGCAACGCCGAAGCCGTTCATGATTTTTGGCCATTACATGAATGTGGAACAGTCATCACCGAATACCAATGATGCCTTCCCCAGTGCTACGCGCATGTTGTCAAATTCCGCCGTCACCTCACGTACCTTCCGCACCCTAGCGGCGGATCAGTTTACTACGTCCCAAGAAATCTGGCGCTGTGATCCGCTACCCTTGGCCTACATTTCACCCTTGCTCGATATCAGCTCGAAAGATCAGGGCCGCTTCGGTGGCAGTCACTCCATCAATCTGGGAGTAACTCGCTGTGCCACACGTCAGCTTGATCTAGCACCGCCTCTCTCGATGATGTCTCTTACTCATGCGATTGCCAATGGTTTCTCCGATCGTTTTGCTCAGGCCACTGAGAGGGGCGATAAAGGGCTTGATGTTCTGCAATCGGACGGTCTAACAGGAAATTACAAATTTGAACCTGGCGACATTGCATTTTCTACCGTGAGCTATGCGGCGCCGCAGGTTGAGCGCGCGATTGGGAATTCCTTTGCTTCACCATTTGTTCGACCGAATCAAGCTGTAGGCTCGGGAGCCTATCATTTGAGAACGGCTGCCACCGTTCCACTTTTCGATCACTCCTATCTCGCCAACAGTGCTTTGTTTGATCGCTGGTTTTGCTCCAGCCTGCACGATGGTTCACTGATTCCCAAGAGTGCCCCATATGCGGACTCGCGGAGTGCTGCGGCAGTGCTTACTGATTTTTTTGAGAAAAGTGCGAGCGATGAGAAATCGCGATTGCTCAATACGCGGGTCATACCTGCAGCGGACTGGACCGTGGCACGCGAGCGCTTGCTTAGCGGAGCACGCTTGCAGGAAGATGCGCTGGTTCGTCTCGCGGCCTTTGTCTTTTTGGATGGCACATTCAATATCAACTCGACGCGCAAGGAAGCATGGAAAGCGGTTCTCTCTTCAGCCCGAGGTGCCGCACGCAGTGGAGGAAACGGAGCTACCATTAAGAAAGATGATCTTACTCCTGTGGGTAGCAGTGGGCATCTCGCAGCTGGTATGGCAGCTCCGATGTCGCAGGCCAGCGAGCTTGAACAATGGTCGGGATTTCGCGCTCTTGATGACAAGCAAATCGACGATCTTGCCACAGCGATGGTACAAGAAGTCAAAACGCGCGGACCGTTTCTCTCGATGGCAGATTTCCTGAATCGCAGACTCACAGGTAGTGGCGATCAGCAGTTGATGGGCGCCGTGCAGTCGGCGATTGAGACCGCGGGGCTGAACGAACCACTGAAGTCAGGATCCCGTGCATTGCGTCCAGCAGATTTCGG
>CANHKJ010000172.1 GCA_947460915.1 Verrucomicrobiia bacterium | reverse complement strand
GTTTCCAAAAATTACAAGCCTGAGGCAAAATAATTTCCACTAGGTTTTTAGACAAAACAAGCTCCCCAGTGCTGGGGAGCTTGTTTGCGTTATGGGGGGTGATCAAGCTTCGTTCAAAGTGCGTCTTTGTTGATGTCCATGGCGGCATATTCGCCATCCTTACGACGATAGATGATCGTCAGGCAGCCACGGCGTGCTGATTTGTAAAGCACGAAGGGGCGGTCGCCTAATTCCAACTCCATTATCGCGTCTTCTTTGTACATCGTCCGCAGTTTGTAGTTATCGGGATGCATGATGAAGGGTTCGGGATCGTGCGTGGATTCTTCTGGATGATCCATTGCCTCTTCAGTGAAGTATTTCTGATCAAGATAGCGGATGGATTCATTGCGATGTGGGCGATTGCGCTTCATCAATCGAGTCTTTTGCTTGCGCATGCGGCGGGCAATTTTGTCGATGGTTTCATCCATGGCGGCATACATGCTGGGAGCCTCCGAGTGGGCCTCGATGGTGATGTGATTGGCGCAAAACAGAACGATCTCCGCGATGTGGCGATTTTTCTGGACGTCGAGAATAAACTTCGCCTCGATGATCTTCGGGTAATCCAGATGGAGGCTTTCGATTTTCTTCTCTGCATACTCGCGGAGAGATGGGGTGAGTTCTTCGTGACGTACAGTAATCGTGATCGGTGGATTCACATTCGCAGTTTGCATGGTCGTATATTTTCTATGTTTTTAAAGGCACGGAACCATTCCGTGTCCACCTGGTACTATGCACAGATTGGGCCAAAATTCCATGAGAAAAATGCAAAAAGCGCTAATTTGAAAATATAGTTTTGATTTGATCGAATCCATTTGACTTGGCGTGTAAACTCGTTAGAGTAGGTGCTCATTTTTTCAATCGATGTCGCTCAGGCTTGTTGACACATGGCCATTCACGTTGTGAGATAGTTTCGCGTGACGCATCACGTATTCACTCCGATGAAAAAAACTCCTTGGCTTTCTTTCCTTTCGTTAGTCCTGCTCGCCGATGTCGCATCGGCTGCATTGCAGACGACTTTTGTCGCATCAGATCTTCGCGATCCGATGGAAATCAGCCTAGCGCCGAACGGTGATGTATTCGTCGTCGAACGAGAAGGTCGTGTGCTGCGAGTGGTGCCAGCCACTGGCGCGATGTTTGTGATTGGACAAGTTCCTGTGACTGCACTCAAGGAGGAAAACAAAAATAGCTCGTGGGCGCGCGAGGATGGATTGTTGGGAATCACGCTTGATCCTGACTTTACCAAAAATCAGCGACTCTATCTTTACTACAGCGCTGCCGATCAGATGCTCAATCGCCTTTCGCGCTTCTCGTTGAAAGATGGTTTGCTCGATTTGAGCTCGGAAAAAATGCTGTTGGAAATCCCGACCGATCGTCGCGACCGCGTCTGTCATCACGGCGGATCGTTGGCCTTTGGCAAAGATGGCTTGCTGTATCTCAGCACGGGCGACAACACCAATCCCTTTGAAAGCAACGGCGTTGCTCCGATCGATGATCGCGATGGCCACGATCACGCCAATGCCATGCGCAGCGCAGGTAACACCAATGACCTGCGTGGTAAGGTACTGCGCATCAAGCCCACCGAAAATGGCTATGAGATTCCTGAAGGCAATTTGTTTCCGAAGGGTAATGACAAAGCGCGTCCAGAAATTTTCGTCATGGGTTGTCGCAATCCCTTCCGCATGTCGATCGACCCGAAAACCAACACCGTGTATTGGGGCGAAGTCGGTCCCGATGCCGGAAACCCCTCGGATAAAGGACCAGCGGGACACGATGAAGTCAACCAAGCGAAAACTGCGGGCAACCATGGCTGGCCTTTTGTGATCGCCGATAACCAACCCTATCCAATTGTCGATTTCACCAATGGTAAACCAGGAGTCATGATAGATCCTGCGGCACCGAAAAATCCCTCCAAACTCAATACTGGCCTCACTGAGCTACCAGCTGCGCGTGCTGCATTGATCTGGTATCCCTACGCAGCTAGCGAAAAATTCCCGTTGATGGGCACAGGTGGCCGCAATGCCATGGCAGGCCCGGTTTTCTACTACGATGCCAAGCGCACACATAATATCTTGGGTGAGGCTGATGATCGCAGCTTGATCACCTACGAGTGGATGCGCAACAAGGCGTGGAAGGTGAAACTCGATGAGAAGGAGAACTTCGTTAAAATGGAAGTCTTGTTAGAAGGGCTGCAACATCCGATGGACATGGAAATGGCCGCCGATGGCAGCGTAGTACTCCTCGAATATGGCTCCGAGTGGTATTTCAATCGCAACGGTCGCATTCGCCTGATCCTGCCAGATAGTGGAAATCAAGCGCCAGAAGTGAAAATCGAGGATCGAGGAAACAAAAACTACGCGGTCGCAGTCAAAGATCCCGAAAATCAAAAGTGTGAGGTTGTTTGGTATGGCACTAAAGGCCAAAAAGACGCTGTGCTCGGCAAAGGAGAAACCTACACCTTGAACATCGATGGCGTGGAGCAATTGCGTGCAGTGGTGACAGATGAAAAAGGTCAGCGCGGCATCGCTCGTGTGCTCTTGAATGCCTCGACTATGCCCGAACTGACACTGAGTTTCCCGAAAAAACCAAGTGCCATCGGCTTTGGCGAAACTGTGGCTTTTCAAGTTGCTGGTGCAGCGCAAGAAAAAGATGTGGTCGTGCGAGCACGCTACATTCCACCTACGGGCCACGATGCCGGTGGCCCGGTTCTTCCTGCTCAAGCGGCAAAATTGATCGAAGCTAAGCAATGTCTCGCATGTCATCAAGTGGACGCCAATTCGGTGGGGCCGAGCTATCTGAACGTCGCGATGCGCTATCGCGATGATCCGGCTGCTTTGAAGAACTTGCAGAATAAACTCAGCACTGGCGGTGCAGGTGCTTGGGGAGAAATTCCCATGCCGCCTCAGGCCGCCGTTAACGAGCAAGAGTCTGCTGAGATTTTGCAAGCGATTCTCGGACTGAGCCAAGGCATGGCCGAACTTAAAACAAAAGCTGCCGGCGACCTGAAAATGCCAGCAGCACCCGAAGGCGCGGCTCCCGCTGGTGCCTGGGAAATTATCGCCACGGCCCCGATGCACACCTCTGCGAAAATTCGCATTCCAGCGAAATAAACGACATCATTTGCCTAACACCTTTCGTGCTAATGCCTCGTATTTCGATTCATTGGTACGATGGGCATAGTAGATAAGCGCTGTGGCAAATTCAGGCAAGTTGACACCCTTGAGTTGCCCTGTGCGACCTTTTTCTTGGCCAAGTCCCGTGCGGGTATTGCCTTTGACTTCGACTTCGCCATTCTCCTTCACTCTTCCGACCATCCAGCGCATCCCTTGATCGAGTGATGTCTTCCAAGAATCCGCCTGCCATTCTAGTGGAGTCACCATCAGGATCCTTTGAAAATAGATCATTGCCACGGCATGATAGCTTGAATCATGGCCACCTTTTTCGAGAAATGCACCATCATGCCGTTGCATACGAGTGCCATCTTGAATGAAATACTCTGCCGTTTGACGCAGCAGCTTGTTGTCATGAATCAGTGCCGTCTGCATTAGCGCGCATCCGACCAAAAATCGTCGATGGGTGTAGATGCGTTGTTTTTCCGCCGCCGAGAAATTGAACGATGACGCCATCCACAAGGCGCATCGCAGCAGTGGCTTTTTCAGTTCTGCTACTTGTGGTTGAAACGTTTTCGCAAAGGGAGAAGACTCGATCAACAGGATCGAATGTGCCGTGGTCTCGACCAAAAAAGTCGCGCTGTGAAAAGCGTCATCGCAGGCGAAGGATCCATCCTCTGCCATTTGTTGAAAGCCCCAATGCAATTGCTTCAAGCCCCAAGCGATGGTTTCTTCATTGCGATGAGCGAGCCCCGCTTGCACCCAGCGACCACCATCACGCTGCAATTCGACATACCAGCGAATCTTGCGATCTTTTTCCCATTCTTGGTTTAAAAAAACAGCCCCCGTGCGCTCTTTCCAATCCGCTGGCGCACGACGTGGCGTGTGAATCAATTCGGTCATAGCCGGTGATAGCTCGAAGGTAGAATCGAGGGATTCAGCTCGCGCGGATAACGTTAGAATGGTGATCAGAAAACAGCGGCGCAAAAAAATACACATGAAAACATAACGAAGGTTGCGCAGAGAAGCTTACAAAAAAAGCGCGCCTCGTGGGGAGGCGCGCTTGGATCGTGTGATTTTTTTGTTAGATCGTGCGATTGCGTGCTTCAGCCGTGATGTGGGCCACGAAATCGGCGAGGGATTGGGAACCGAGATCGTCTTTGTCGCGATGACGCACCGAGACGGCTTGTTCCTCTTCTTCTTTTTGACCGATGATGAGCATGTATGGCACGCGATCGAGGCGTGCGTTGCGGATTTTGGCGCCGATTTTGTCGGAGTCGCGATCCAAGCTTACGCGGATTTTTTCGTCGGCGAGTTGCGCGGTGACTTTCTCGGCGTATTCCATGTATTTATCAGAGATTGGCAGCACGCGAACTTGCTCGGGGGCGAGCCAGGTGGGGAATTTCCCTTCGAAGTGCTCGATGAGCAGGCCGGTAAAACGTTCGAGCGATCCGAAGGGGGCGCGGTGAATCATTACCGGGCGGTGGGGGCGATTGTCCTCACCGATGTAGCTGAGATTGAAACGCTCTGGGAGGTTGTAGTCGACCTGCACGGTGCCGAGTTGCCAGTCGCGACCGATGACGTCTTTGACCACGAAGTCGATCTTCGGTCCATAGAAGGCGGCTTCTCCGAGTTCTTCGCTGTATTCGACGCCGAGCGTTTGCACGGCCTCACGAAGGGCGTTTTCGGCTTTCTCCCAGTTTGCGGGATCACCGACGTATTTATCGGAGTCGGGATCGCGGAGCGAGAGGCGGACGCGATATTCGTGCATGCCAAGAGTTCCTAACACTTTTTTGACAAGACCGAGGCAGCCTTGCACTTCTGCAGCGACTTGTTCGGGTGTGCAGAAAAGGTGGGCATCATCTTGGGTGAAGCCGCGGACGCGAGTCATGCCGCCGAGTTCGCCGGATTGCTCCCAACGATACACCGTGCCGAATTCGGCGAGGCGCACAGGAAGATCGCGATACGAGTGTGGCTCGCTATCGAAAATCTTGATGTGGTGTGGGCAGTTCATCGGCTTGAGCATGTAGCCCTCGTATTCGCCGTTTTCCAAACCGTTGATGAGAGTGGCGCAGGTGGCATCTTCATCGGCGAGTTTTTCTAACACACTGCGCTCAGGAATCGCTGGGTATTGGCTTTCTTGGTAGTAGGGGAAGTGGCCGGACGTGCGGTAGAGATCGAGCTTGCCGATGTGTGGTGTGAATACCTGCGAGTAGCCTTGTTTGTCGAGCTCGGAGGTAATGAATTCCTGCAAGGCGCGGCGGATGAGACCTCCTTTGGGCTTCCAAAGAATCAGGCCTTGGCCGACCATTTCATCGATGTGGAAAAGTCCCATCTCGCGTCCGAGTCGGCGATGATCGCGTTTTTTCGCTTCCTCTAACTTGACGAGGTGCTCTTGTAGCTCCGTGGAATTTTTGAAACAGGTGCCATAGAGGCGTTGCAATACGGGGCGTGTTTTGTCGCCTTTGTAGAAGGCACTGGCAACGCTCATCAGCTTGAATGCTTTGCAATTGCCGGTGCGGCCAACGTGAGGGCCGGCGCAGAGGTCCCAGAAGTCGCCATTTTTGTAGAGCGAGATTTCTTCGTCTGCGGGGATGTCATTGAGCAGATCCACCTTGAATGTGCTGGGCGTGTCGCGCTCGGCGACGAAGCTGAGACGACCGCTCAGAGCGAGCGTCATGGCTTCATCGCGACTGACGACAACGCGCTCGAAGGAGTCATTGTCTTTGACGACTTTTTTCATTTCCTCCTCGATGCGAGGGAAATCATCGGGCGAAATCCGATGTTGCAACTCCATGTCATAGTAGAAGCCATTGTCCACAGGAGGACCAGCAGCAAATTGCACATCGGGCCAGATCCGAGAGATCGCGGTTGCCATCACGTGAGCGCAGGAATGGCGGAGACGGTCCAGATCGGACATTTGATGACGTTCTTCTAAAGTTTTTCTCTCGGACATACGTGACGTGAGCAAGCATCAAAAGGCGGGCATTTTCAACGTCAAAATGCATCATCGTCGAAGAATGCTGCCATGATGTCGCGCTTTCTGCGGAGGATTTCCATCTTTCGGCTTTTCCTTGGTCAAAATGAGGTCACACTCGTCCCGCGTCCGTGCCATGGCGTTGTGGATTTGATCCGCGATTTGCAAGAATGGGAAGCTGTGGCATGGTCTAAAAACTCGGAGCGAATTCCGATCGAAATTTTCCACCTTTTTATCTAACTAAAAATGTCTACACTACATCTACCGGAGCAAGTGGGAGTGATGATTCTTCCCGATTGTGTGCTGTTTCCGCATGGCGGACTGCCGCTGCGTATTTTTGAACCACGGTATCGGGAGATGTTGCAGGAAACGATTGATGGGCATTGTTTTTTTGCGGTGTGCAATCGATTGAACGATTCGGAAGATCCTGAGCAATCCGCTGCTGGGGTAGGCACGATCGGTATTGTACGCGCTTCCCATGAGCAAGAAGATGGCACCTCGAATTTGTTACTGCACGGTGTGATCCGAGTGAAATTCCTGCGTTGGATCGAAGGGAAATCCTACCCATATGCCGAAATCGAACCGATTCCGGCGATCTTCGAGCCACCACATCAAGCAGCTGCGGCAACGACGACATTGCGTGGTTGCGTGGAAGTTGCGATTCGTGAGTTGCCAGAAGAAG
>CANHKJ010000171.1 GCA_947460915.1 Verrucomicrobiia bacterium | reverse complement strand
GTGTGCCGCGAGGCACTCAACGCAATGTCGGGAAAATTGACTTATCAACAAGCCGGGGTCGATACGCGGAAAGCCGCAGCGATCGTAGGAGACATCAAAAGCCATGTGAAGCGCACTCAAAAAGAGCGCCAACTACTCGGAGCTTTTGGCTTATTTGCGGCCTGCTATGACCTGAGCGCCTATTCGGCCCCAGTGATCATGACGGGATGCGATGGCGTGGGCACTAAGCTCGAACTGCTCCTCGAACGTGAAATGTATGAGACCGCGGGCAAGGACCTTGTGGCGATGAATGTGAATGACATCCTCACCACCGGTGGCGATCCTTTGATGTTTCTCGACTACATTGGCATCCCAGAGCTGGATGGTCACAAAATCGAGCGTCTGATCGCCGGCATGGCGGACTACTTGGAAAGCTGCGGTTGCATTCTTGCGGGTGGAGAAACAGCAGAAATGCCAGGCATCGTGCCTGAGGGCATCGTCGAGCTTTCGGGCTTCTGCATCGGCTGCGCCGAAAAACCAGATCTCATCGATCCTACCACTGTCAGCGAAGGCGATGTGCTCGTTGGCTATGCTTCCGATAGCATCCACGCCAATGGCTGGAGCTTGGTGCGTCGCGTGTTGCGCGAGCATCCTGAAGTTGCCACCGAAGAAGAGTTGCAACATTGGCTCAAACCGACACGACTTTACCACGACGTCACTCGCGGCCTGAAAGCTGCTGGCGTCAAGCCACGCGCCATGGCCCACATTACGGGCGGCGGATTGCCCGAGAACCTGGAGCGTTTGTTCCAAGGTCTCGGCGCCGACCTGACGATTCCTGCTTGGGGACTGCCAGGCATTCAGAAACTTTACGAGCACATCGACTCCGAGGACCGCTTCCATACCCTTAACATGGGCATTGGCTGGGTGGCGATCGTAGCTCCCGACGATGTCGAAAAAGCCTGCGCCGCTGGTGCAGGTGGCATTGTCCTCGGAACCATGCGCCAAGGCGACGGCGTGCATGTCAAGGTGGCTGGTGAGTGATTTCCCTGTGTTTTTATAACCCTTCTTTTCCATGAGCGATTTTTTGAAACACGAGTGTGGCATTGCCGCCGTCCGCCTGAGGAAGCCTCTGGAATACTATCAGGATCGTTATGGATCCTGCCTTTGGGGCTTTCAAAAGTTGTTCCTGTTGATGGAAAAGCAGCACAACCGTGGCCATGATGGCGTCGGGATTGGCTGCGCTAAGCTCAACATGCCGATGGGGCAACCGTACATTTTCCGCCGTCGCGATGCCGAAAAAGACTCGCTCGCCAGTTTGTTTCGGGGCGAAATCAAGTGGTTCAACAAAATGGCTCGCAAAGGTGTACTCGATGCCAAAGTGCCTGCGAGTGTGAAGAAAAATTTCGACTTTGGCGGTGAAATTCTCATCGGTCATTTGCGCTACGGCACCTCCGGCGAATTCGATTCCGGCTCTTGCCATCCGTATCTGCGCCGCAGCAACTGGCCAACCCGCACCTTGATGGTGATGGGCAATTTTAACATGACCAATACCGGTGAGCTGAATCGCAAGCTCATCGATCGCGGTCAACATCCAGTCTTCGGCACCGACACCCAAACCGTGCTCGAAGAAGTTGGCTTCCATCTCGATGAAGCTCACACCGATTTGTATCGTCGCCTGCGTGATGAAGGGGTCGATGGCAACTTGATTCCCGATCAAATTTCCGCCATGCTCGACGTCGAAAACATCGTCGAAATCAGCGCGCAAGCGTGGGACGGTGGTTACGCGATTGTGGGCGTGATTGGCAATGGCGACATGTTCGTCATGCGCGATCCGCATGGCATTCGCCCGTGCCATATGTTGGTGAACGAAGAAGTCATCGCATTTGCTTCCGAGCGTGTACCCTTGATGACCGTGTTTGAGACCGATGCCGATCAAGTTCAAGTAGTGGCTCCAGGATCACTGGTGGTCATCAAAGCTGATGGCTCCATGCGGGTCAGTCAGTTCGCTGAGGAAACGCCTTACACTCCTTGCTCATTCGAGAAAATTTATTTCTCTCGTGGTAATGATCCTTCGATCTATCGTGAACGCAAAGCGATGGGCGCTGCTCTGGTTGATCAATTGGTTCGCAGTATCAATTATGCTTTTGATAACACTGTGTTCTCGTTTGTGCCTAACACCGCAGAGACCGCTTACTACGGCATGATGGATGGCTTGCGCATGTATCGCCGCCAACAAGTGCGATCAGAAATTCTCGAAGGCTTGGCACAAGGAACACTCACTCCAGAAAAAGTCGATTCGCTGATTTTGAAAAATTGGCCCTGTGGCGAAAAGATCGCGCACAAGGACATCAAGATGCGCACCTTCATCACTCAAGAGCGTGGTCGTGAGCAGCTTGTCTCGCACGTTTACGATATCACCTATGGCGTGGTAAAAGAAAACGACAACCTCGTGGTCATCGATGACTCCATCGTTCGCGGCACGACGCTGAAAAAGTCGATTCTCAAAATCCTCGCCCGCACCAATCCGAAAAAGATTGTTGTGTGCTCGACTGCACCGCAGATCCGTTATCCCGATTGCTATGGTATCGATATGTCTGAGATCGGAAAATTCATTGCATTCCAAGCCGCCGTTGCCTTGCACCGTCGTGCTGGGCGTCAGTATTTGTTAGATGAAGTTTACGAAGCCTGCCGTGCCGAGCTCGAAAAACCGGCTCACGAAATGCGCAATGCCGTGCAGCGCGTTTACGAAGACTTCACACAAGAAGAAGTTTCGGCAGAGATCAGTCGCATGGTTTATCCCGAAGACCTCAACTGGCACGGCGATGTGGAGATCATATTTCAAACCATCGAAAACCTGCACGCCTCGATCAAAGGCCCTTGCGGTGACTGGTATTTCACCGGCAACTATCCGACCGCTGGTGGTTATGCTACCGTTAACGCAGCCTACATGCGTTGGTTCGATGGTCTAACAGGACGTGGCTACGAATTGGCTTTGTGAGGCCAATAAGGAGACGGGATTTTCAATCCCTTTCTACAGCTGGCGGAGTAACTCTAACACCTCGTCGAGTTTTTCGGCTGCTTTAATCGATTTCAAACGCGGGTGGCGGTTGTCAATGGTGATCGGCAGTCCATTGCGCGTGAGTGTGAGTTTTTGGCCTTTGACCTCAATGAGAGTGATTTTTTTCGCGGCACCGCGGATCTTCGCCCGATGCAGTTGATGTAGATGTCCGACAGAGTCAGGAAATCGACCGAAGCGATCACGCCAGGCTTTTTCTAAGGTATCGAGTTCTTTTTCTGTGAGGCATTCGGCGAGCTCGCGATAGGCGTGAACGCGCAATCGAGTTTCCTCCATGAAATCGGCGGGCACGTAGGCGGGGATCAGTTCATGATCGCCATGGCCACGACGGAATTCCACTTCGCTCATGGCGACGAAGTCTAACTTGATGGTGGTCTCGGAGCGTTGGGGCAGGGATCGACCTTTCAGTCGGTCCACCGATTGGCGCAGCAATTTGCAATAAAGGTCAAAGCCGACGGCGGCGATGTGGCCTGATTGTTTGGTGCCTAACAGATTTCCCGCGCCGCGGATTTCGAGGTCGCGCATCGCAATTTTGAATCCTGACCCAAGAGCCGTATATTGGCGAATCGCTTGAATGCGTTTGCGGGCATCACCCTGTGTGAGCATGTCGCGCGGCAGCAAAAGTATGGCGTAGGCCTTTTCCCCAGCACGGCCAACACGACCTCGCAATTGGTAGAGATCCGCGAGTCCAAAGCGATCGGCGCGATCAATGAGAATGGTGTTAGCGTTGGGGATATCGATGCCTGTTTCGATGATCGTCGTGGCTAACAAAACATCGGCTTCGCCTTGCACGAATTGTTTCATCACGACTTCCAAATCATCTTGATGCATTTGCCCGTGGCCGATGAGAATGCGCGCCTCGGGCACCAAGGTCTGGATTTTTTTACGCATCATCTCGATGGTTTTGACGCGGTTGTGCAGGAAAAACACCTGGCCACCGCGTTTCATTTCACGACGAATTGCATCGCGAATCACTCGTTCATCGTAGGGTGAAATCGTTGTGTGAACAGGTACGCGGTTAGGCGGTGGGGTATCGATGGTCGACATGTCGCGCGTGCCCATCAGCGCCATGTAAAGCGTGCGCGGAATGGGAGTCGCGGAGAGAGTTAGGATGTCGATGTGGCGGAAAATTTCTTTGAATTTTTCCTTATGCTTGACGCCGAAGCGTTGCTCTTCATCGATCACGACGAGGCCGAGATTATGATAGACGACATCGCCAGAAAGTAGTCGATGCGTGCCGATGACGATATCCACAGAACCATCGGCGACACCTTTGATCGTCTCTCGCACTTCCGCAGGTGTGCGAAATCGGTTGAGCAGATCGACGCGAATGGGATAGTCGCTCATGCGTTCGCGAAAGGTGCGACAATGTTGTTCGGCAAGCACGGTAGTAGGCACCAAGATGGCAACTTGTTTTCCTCCAGTAACAGCCTTGAATGCGGCCCGAATCGCCACCTCGGTTTTGCCAAAGCCGACATCGCCGCAGATCAAGCGATCCATCGGCTCGGCGCTTTCCATGTCGCGCTTTGCGTCTTCAATAGCCCGCTTTTGATCCGCGGTTTCGGTGAAATGGAACGAGTTCTCGAACTCCCACATCCAGCGTGTATCGGGCGGATGCGCATAACCTTCTTTGGTTTGCCGCTCGGCCTGAATGCGGAGAATTTGTGCGGCGTAATCGAGGATCGATTTCTCTGCCGTCTTGCGTGTATTTTTCCACGAGTTGCCACCGAGTTGATTGAGTTCGGGAGTTTTTCCGCCCATGCCGACGTATTTGGCGACAAGATGTGCTTGATCGATGGGCACTTGCAGCAAGGCACCGTTTTGATACTCGATGACGATTTCCTCCGTGAACGCATCGTCCGATGGCTGGATGCCGCGAAAACGACCGATGCCGTATTCGTAATGCACCACGAGGTCGGCAAGTTGGATTTCCTCCAGATTGATCGCACTCGTTTGTTGGCGATCGAGTAAATTTTTGCGCACACCCGTGGCACTGCGATAGCGGCCAAAAAGTTCCGAGGACGAAATGACAGCGAGCTTGATCGAGGGAATTACAAAACCCGCATGGACCTCGCCGCGCATGATCATGATCTCGGGCATATCCCCCGCGAGTTCGAGGAAACGCGCTTCCTCACCTTGATTGGCGAAGCTCATGGCTACAGTCCATTTCGCGGCATGCCAGGCAGATAGTTGCGAGAAAAATTGTTCGCGTTTGGTTTCTTGGAGAATGAAATCACCGGCCTCGAAGGCTCCGAGCGGACTAGGCAGAATGCCGAGCGCGAGTCGCGTCGATGACACTTCATCGATGCCTTCTTGGCTCAAATGCAAGTGTGTGTGAATTCCTACGGGGATAGTATCTGTTAGGCAAACGACGAGATGATCATCGGCGATGTAATCTTGTGCGATGGCGGATTTGTCTGGCTCGCGCAGGAGGATTTCGGCACTGGATTTTTTCGTCGTACTGAGTTGGGAATCGGGATCATATTCGCGGATCGATTCGATTTCCTGATCGAAAAATTCAATGCGCAGTGGCATCGCGGCATGCCAGGGGAAAACATCGATGATGCCGCCGCGGGTGGCAAATTGGCCGCGTCCGTGAACGATGGCAGCGCGTTCGTAGCCGCAATCGACAAGCATTTCGGTGAAGCGAGCAGGGTCGAGTGTGAGGCCAGCTTTCAAAGCGATGCGTGCCTGAAGTATGCTCTCAGCGGAGGGTGCAGGGCCTTGCAGGGCGGCTTCGTGCGTGTGGATGACCAGTCGCTGTTTCTGTGCGAGAGAATCTAACACCGCAAGCCGTTCGGCCTCCGATTCGGGATCGGCAATCGCACCATCGGTTAGTTCGGCCGAGACCTCGGGAAGCGTGGTGCAGTTCACCGACCATGTTTCCATCTCGATTGCAATTTTTTCGCGAAGCCGTGGTAATTCGTGAAGAATCCAGATCGTTTTGCGTGGATGAGCCTTGCACAAAGCTGCGAGCAAAAAGGCATGTGCGGCTGGGTGGCACTGATCGATGACAAGGGTGTCACGCTCTTGACCGAGGCGGGCAAGGTGAGCAGAGAGTTCGGCATGGTGCTCCAGATGCTGAAGCAGCGTGTGCACAGGATTCGCTTTGGGCGGCACGAGCCGATTATAGACGGGAAATGCAAAATGGCGAACGGATTTCGCGCTTGCGTGGTCGAAATGGGGAATATTTCCATTGCATGAGCATGGGAACTGATTAGAACGGGTTTGCGCATGAGAGTGGCGGAAAGAAAATTAGATACCTTGCAGACCATCGAGCTTGCCGAGGGGACGGAAATTCGCTTGCGCATCGCTGGGCCATTTTTGCGTGTGCTGGCGTGGGTGCTGGATTTTTTCTTTCTCCTGCTGGCAATTTTCGTGCTCAGCATTGTGATCGGTATATCGGGTATGGTGATTGGTGGCAATATGGTGAGTGGCTTGCTCATGCTTGCGTGGTTTGTGCTCTCGTGGTGGTATCCCGTGTTTTTTGAGTCAAGCAAATGGGGGGCCACCTTTGGAAAAAAAATCTGTGGTTTGCGGGTGATGCAGCCCTCGGGAGCTCCCATCACTTTCTCTCAGGCTGTGGTTAGGAATTTCATGCGCGTGGTCGATATCAATCCTCCGTTTTTTGGCTTGATTGGTATGTCGAGTTGCCTGGCGACGCGTCGTTTCCAACGATTAGGTGATCTCGCTGCGGGCACGGTGGTAGTTTATGATCGTGAGGATCTCATGCCCTCAGCACAGGGGCCGCCGCCGCTTGCTCCAGTGCGACC
>CANHKJ010000170.1 GCA_947460915.1 Verrucomicrobiia bacterium | reverse complement strand
TGTGACAGATTGTTGCAAAGATGGCAAACTTCTAGCTTTTTCCTTTTTTGCACTTTTCTCCCTTGCTTAGTGCCATAACAAACGCTTTCTTTTCTCCCGTAAACTTTTTCACGCAAAAATTTCCCATACCACTCTCATGACCACTTACGCAAAAGGCCTAGAAGGCGTTATCGCCAATGAATCCGCACTCTCCAACGTCGAAGGCGCAGAGGGTCGCTTGAGTTATCTCGGCTATAGCATCGATGAATTGGTCGAACACTGCACCTTTGAAGAAGTCACTCACCTTTTGCATCACGGTCATCTGCCGAACCAGACGGAACTCAACGCCTTGGAGCAAGAGCTGCGCACACAACGCGAACTGCCGCAAGGCGTGCTCGATTTCCTCAAATCCGCACCCAAGGATGCCAATCCGATGGATGTTCTCCGCACCGGCGTATCCATGCTCGGCCTCTACGACAAACGCGCCAAAGTCGGTGAACCCGACATGGCTGCCAATGCCCTCATCGCCATTTCTCTCGTCGCCAAGACTCCTGTCATCGTCGCTGCCTACCACCGCTTCCGCCAAGGCCTCGAACTTCCTCCTGTCCGCACCGATCTCTCCGAGGCGGCTCATTTCCTCTACCTCATCACTGGCGAAGCACCCTCGGAGCGAGCCACGAAAATCCTCGACGTCGCCTACACCTTGCACGCCGATCACGGCATGAATGCCTCGACCTTCTCCGCCCGCGTCACCGTAGCGACTCTCTCCGATTTCTATTCCGCGATGACCTCCGCCATTGGCACGCTCAAAGGCCCTCTTCATGGCGGTGCTAACGAAGGTGTGATCCACATGCTCGAAAAAATCGGCAGTCTTGATCAAGTCGATGCCTTTGTTGAAGGAAAATTGGAGCGCAAGGAAAAGATCATGGGCATTGGTCACCGCGTCTACAAAGTGCTCGATCCACGCGCACCGCACTTGCGCAAGCTCGCCATCGAACTCACCGAAGAACTCGGCGAGCCCAAGTGGATCCAAATGTCCGAGCGCATCGCTCAAATCATGCGCGAGCGCAAAGGCCTCAACGCCAACGTCGATTTCTACTCGGCCACGGTTTATCACTCGCTCAACATTCCGACCGATCTTTTCACCCCGATCTTCGCCATCGCTCGCATGTCAGGCTGGACCGCACAAGTGCTCGAACAGCTGCGCGATAACCGACTCTATCGTCCGCTGACCCTCTACACTGGTCCAACAGAGTTGAGCAAGGTCACACCGATCGAGCAACGGTGATTGCATTTTGGCAGTGCGACCGACTGTCAATGCTCTGAGCTTGGCTAAGCTAGCCTTTGATTGAGGTTCTTGATGAGATTCGTTACCTCATGTAAATCAATAGGTATAGATTCAGATACTACGAAAGTTCAGTTAGCTCTGTTTCGATTATGCAGTCTGAATATGTAACTCATTTTCCAGATAGCTTGCCGATGAAGTCTCCGAGCGAAGTGGGGCCACCGTCGTCTTTGATCACGCCAGTTGTGGAGGGTTTGAAGATTGGAGCCAGAACAATGGCAATATCCTCTCGTTTTAGATTCTGGGCGCTCTCAGGGCGGCGAATCAATGCCATGAAGGTCGAAATCATTACTTCCCGTTCTTTGGCATCTGCGTATAAATGGATGTGACTCAACAAGAGTTTAACTAAGAGTTTGACGAGCCACAGAACGAAGGTGGAAGTGAGTAGGAAAAAGCCGATTTGACGCCAAGGAATTGTCGCGGCAGGGTGGTTCTCTGGCAATACGAGCCAAGCAGCAACAAATAGTGCAGCACAGCCAAGAACTCCTGTAATAATTGCCCAAAGTCTCAAAGACTTTATTTGACGCAAATGCTCCTTACGCTTGCCTCGCCAATAAGTCAATGGACCATGCAGCTGCATGTGGGTTTCATAGGTGTCTGTAAGATTCTTCAGATCCTGCACGCTTTGAAGTCGCATTTCAGAAAATTCATCAGCCAGCGTATTTGCCCTTTGCTGCCATGTTTCAGCTGCGACTCCATGTCGTCCAGTAATCTCTGCAAACTCTTGCTCATGAGACTCATAACGTGACTTGAAATCGGCAAGTTCTTTGGACCATGTCGCTATCGTCTTTTCGAAGGCTTTTTTGTCAGCAGTAGGCTTTCTAACGATATTTCTCAAGTGTAGAGATGCCAACAATCGCCCAGTGTGCTCTACCCTCCTCCTTTCTCCACTCAATTTTTCCTCTAAGATAATTTGATCCAATGCGTAAATGGCTTCTTCCGCATTCATCTCTGCCAACTCTTTTACGAACTGAGCATTTGGCTCCATCCGAGTGAGATGATTGCGGCTATTAATGATCTCGTTTCGGATGAATGATTCCAGTTGGGATTTAAGATGATCGATCAGTGATTTTAGTTCTGCACTATATTGTTCGATTTGCTGGCGTGAGGACGTTAGCTGATCTGCACTTTGGCTGTCGTCTTCCAACACCAACTCGTATTGGGTTATTTTGGATCGGATTTGATTCCAGCGCTGACTTGCCTGTTCCATTTGGCCTCTGCACATTTCGAAATACTGCATAAACTGCGTCATCGAGTTGCCCAAAGGCCCATGGTGATTAGTAGCAGGCGGCTGAATGATCCAACTCCAAAACTGTTGTTCCTCGTTCTGCCATGACTGGAAGTCGCCGACAGTCTTAAAACGTTGGATACCACCTTTAGGTCCAAAGTCGATTTCAAGATCAAGTGCGGCAGAGGTAAGGTGTTCTGGATATTTCATGGCTTAGAGTTCGCCCAGGAAGGCGCGTTGTTGAAGAGAAGAGCGCTTCGCTTTCGGCTGTTTATAGGATAACAAATGGAGCACTTAGAAGCGAGTATTTATCTCAGATAATAAATGAGGTAAATATAAGTAGTACTTTGATCATCGGGTTAACGATGCATTAGAAACCCAGCATGGATTGGACCTCTGTGCGTGAAAGGTAGCGGTCATGATTTTTGTTCCATTTGGAAAACTTTTCTTGTGCACTTTTGCGATCCCCTGAGCCATGGGTAAATTCCTCAAGTGTGAGAGACCTATCGTTGTTTTTGTCACAGTTTTTCATGACTTCGTCGATGGATAGATTGATTTTGTCTTTTTTCGCACGCTCAGCGGCCTCTTTTTTCTTCTCTGCTGCAAGAGCTTTTTGCTGTTGTTGTTTTTGCTTATTATTGCGCGGATTCTTTGCCTCTACTTGCAGAGTGGTAATTACGAAAATGATGGAGAAAAGGTAGGTTACGTATTTCATACAATCAATATGTAGCCATGCTAGCAACAGAAATGCTGATGACAAGAGGTTTTGTTGCGACAGAAGTTTTATTTCAGCTCTGATGCTGCGATCTGAGCACTAAAGCTCGTGAATGGCATCCTCACCGCCCCACGCTCATTTTCAGCAAGTCTTCTTGCAACTGAGTGGCATGAATGCGCGCCACATCTCCTGGTGGCAATTCTGTTTCCGTTCCTTGCAAGACAGCAACCGCTACGCAGGCTAGGCCTTGGCTTTGCAAGCCTCGCAGGAAATCCAAGCGACTTTGGCTCCAGCCCGTAAACACGCAAATGCAGGCGCTGAGGTCGGCGCGATGCCGCAAAATCAAGCGCGTGAGTTGCTCGAAATTTTCACTCTCCGAGAAATCGACCGCCGCGAGGGCTTCGAGCAATTTCACCGAGTCCGCCATGCCTTTGCCCGCCGTGATCACATGATCGCTGTCACCGAGAAACATCAGGTCGAGCATCGATTGCTCCGTATCGATTTCCGAGACAAACGATGCCGCCACCGATACCGCTTCTTCGAAGGCTAACTCACTTGATTCCTGCGCAAAGGTATCGAGCACCAATGCGTAGCGAGGAAAAAACACATCCTCCACTTCCTTGATGATCGGTCTGCCCGTTTTGGCCCACGATTTCCAATGAATCAAGCGCGGGGGATCTCCGAGTCGATACTCACGCAGCGATGTGAATTCGCCCGAGCTTCCGTGCTGCCTTGATGTGGCATCGTCACCTGCTTGGAACTGCGCTTCGCCGGGCAATCGCAACGCTGGCAAACGATAGCGGCGCGGCAGGATTGCGATGTGTGCTGAAGGAGCTGACACCTTGCGAGCTCGCTGAAAAAAATGAAAGGGATCAGGCAAGAGAACACGCAGATCATTCAGCTCGATCATCCCGCGCTTTTTCGGGGTAATCTCCATGCTGACCCGCGTTTTTCCTTCCGCCTTGGTGCTGACCAAGCCGAGGCTCTCCCCGCCTTGAAAAAGTTGTCGTTTGTCTAACAACCACTGCCAACGATTGAAGGCCGAGAATCGATCAAAGCCATTGCGTTGCGCTTCACCAGGCTCACGCGATAGCGCAAAGTTTTCCCACGAAGGTCGCGGATCTGGCAGGGTTTCTTGAAAGCGGCAATCGCGCGTCTCACTTCCTTCGACCATGACTTGATAGCGAAAGGGTTGATCCACCGAGCCAAATGCGGGCACCTCGCGCGTTGCGGACAATCTTGCCCGACGAGCAAACGCCCATAGCAATGCCACACTCGTGAGACACACCACCAAGGCGAATGCTTGATAAAGCGGCGAAATCGGCGAGCCCATCAGCATCGTCGAAACGATCACTGCGGCAATCAACGCCATCCAGCCAGCAGGCAAAATCCGCCGGAAGATGAAAAATTTCACCGCAGTGCTGAGCCGATACGAACGATAAAACTGATAGAGCATGGTCCGATCAAGCGCCGCGCAAGCCCGTATTCGCATCCCCCAAGCTCGAAGCCTTAACGCCAGCAGCATCAAGCATCGTCATCCACAATGAACACAGCGGAGTGCCATCATCAAAGACCATGTGACGTCCCGTGCGCAAGTTGCCGCCAGCTTTTCCTGCCACGACAATCGGCACGTTTTGCGGCGCATGCGCATTGCCATCGCGGATCGGGCTGCCGAAGGCAACCATCGAGTGATCGAGCAAGGTGCCGTCACCTTCCTTGATGTTTTTCATCCGTCCCAACATGTAAGCATATTGCTCCACGTGCCAACGATTGATCGCTTCATATTGATCCAGCTGACCGCCGTTGTTTTGGTGGTGAGAGATCGAGTGATGCCCGCCATTGACGCCTTCGATGAACGAAAAGTTACGGTTCGTCACGTCATTGCCAAACATGAAAGTCGAAACCCGTGTGCTATCGGACCAAAACGCGAGCACCATGATGTCGAGCATCAAGCGCGAGTGCTCGCTGAAATCAAAGCGCGGCATCGAGTTCAGCTCCTCTTCGCGTGAGGCCTTGCCCATCAGCTTCGAAATGCGTTTGTCGAGAGCGTCCATTTCCTTCAAGACCTCGGGCGCAAGATTTTCGCCAGCACCTAGGCTGTTCGCTTCTTGCTCAATGCGACGCTCCACCTCACGGATCGATTCCAGATACTGCTCGAGCTTTTGACGATCCGCAGCGCCTAGTTTCGACTGAAGTTTTTTCGCATCCTCGCTTACCAAATCGAGCACCGATTTTTCATCCGCCTGCGTCTTTTGACCATTGGCACTGGGCTTGCGGAACAAGCGGTCAAAGGCAACGCGAGGATTGATTTCACAAGGCAATGGCACCGTCGGAGTTTTCCAGGCAATGTGCGAGGCATACAAACGAGTGTAGTTGACATTGGTATCCACGCCCGTAGCGGTCGTCTCCGTGCCCAATTCCAACGAAGGCAATTTGGTAAATTTCCCCAATTGCGCTGCCGCAATCTGGTCCATGGAAATACCGCCTGCATTGATGTCCGATCCCGTCGTTTTGGTAATCGTCGTCCCAGTCAACCAACCACCCGTTTTCACGTAGTGCCCATCTCCCGTAAACGACGCCTTGTTCTGCAAGCCTGTGCAAATCAATATTTCCTCACGATATGCTTCGAGCGATTTCAAAATCGGCGAAAGCTTAAACCGCGAACCATCACCCTCCGGCGTCCAACGATCCGGACGCACGCCATTCGGCATGTAAAGCATCGCAATCCGCTGCGGGATCTCAGCCGCAGGAGTCGCCGCATGAGCAGGCATCATCGCCTCCAACCAAGGCAATGCCAAAGTCGCTCCTGTTCCCTTCAAAAATGCACGGCGTGGAATCGGTTTCATCAGTCGAGTGTAACGTTGTTAACGCATCAAACCTTACAGATTTACCCCATAAAATCAACGAAAAAGGCAGTAGGCTTATTGGTTATTCGGAAAATCACTGCGTGAACCTTTTCTGCCCTTGAAAAAAAATCCGTTCCATCCGTTAAATCCGTTTAAATCCGTCGTTGAAAAAAGCTCTTTGCTCTTAAAAGAACGAAACGCAAAGGTGCGAAGTTCGCAGAGAAAATCGCAAAGGTTTTTCATGGGAGATGATGAATCAAGGACGACAAACGTAGTGGTGGCAAATCTTAACAGAATTTCAGAATTTTCATAATTCCCAAATCCGCTCCATCCGTGAAATTCGTCGTTTCTAATTTCTGGTTAAGTTTTCATCACCGCCATGAAGCCCACTACCCCAGAATCAGCTTCGCCTCAGGCTCCCACGAAAAATCACGCTCAAACGGAAAAAGCGGACGTCTGCGTTTTTCATACTTCTGCTCCCAAAAATCCGCTCGCACTCCTCCCGCCGAAAGCACCAACATGTGGCGACGCGCCATCGCCTTGAGTTCGGGCTCCAAGTAACCGATTTTGACGATCGTCACATCCACACACTCAGGGTCCAAGCCGAGCTTGAGAAAATCCGCACGCAAGTGATACGGACGACGCTTCTCGCTCACGATCACATCTACTCCATCCACGCGCAAAACTCCCTGAGCATTTTCACCATCTAACAAAAAGCGAACTTCGCCA
>CANHKJ010000169.1 GCA_947460915.1 Verrucomicrobiia bacterium | reverse complement strand
GTGGTTTGCCGCACGGGATACACCGGCGAGGATGGATTTGAGTTTTTCAGCCCCGCCTCAAGTGGTTCCGCTTGGCTCAAGGCTTTTGTCGCCGCAGGAGCCAAACCATGCGGACTCGGATCGCGTGACAGTCTGCGCTTGGAAATGGGTTATCCGCTCAACGGCAATGACCTCTCCGAGGAATTGACACCGCTCGAAGCGGGACTCGGATTTTTCGTCGATCTCAACAAAGGTGATTTTGTCGGTCGCGATGTGCTCGCCGCCCAGAAGGCCAATGGATTGACATGTAAACTCGTAGGTCTGCAATACCTCGAAAAAGGCGCGCCGCCTCGTGCTCACTACACCGTGGAAACTCCCGAAGGAGAAGTCATCGGAGAACTCGCCAGTGGTGTCCTTTCGCCAAGCCTCATGACTGGCATCGGCATGGCCTACCTTCCCATTGCTCACACCAAGCTTGGCACCTTGCTCAACATCGATGTCCGTGGCCGGAAATTTTCTGCCAAGGTCGTCAAAAAACCATTTTACAAATCGGCCTCCAAAGGCGCATAACTCTCTCACGACATGAACATCCCAACTGATCTGAAATACAACTCGTCTCACGAATGGGTGCGCCTCGAGGGCGACATCGCGACGGTGGGCATCACTGACCACGCACAAGCCGAGCTTACCGACGTGGTCTTCGTCGAATTGCCTCCTGTGGGCAAATCCGTTGACCTTGGTGACCCGACCGCGGTTGTTGAATCTGTGAAAGCTGCCAGCGACATCTACGCTCCCCTATCCGGTGAAATCGTCGAGGGCAATCCCGAAGTGGAAGCCGATCCAGCTCTCGTTAACACCGATCCCTACGGAAAAGGTTGGATCTTCAAAATGCGCGTTAAGGATATCGCCTCCGTGGACTCCTTGATGGATGCCTCTGCCTACGGTGCGATGATTGGCTAACTGAGAGTTTTCTCTAGCAAATTTTTCTTAGGAGAAGTCGCGTGCGGCTTCTCCTTTTTTGTTAGTGTTGATGATTGCCTATGACCACACCGAACCGCATCTCCGCAAGCATTACTGCTATTGAAGCTACCAAAATCCAAGCCAAAATCGCCGATCTGAAAGCTGCATTGCCCTTTCTCATCGACCTTTCCCCAGATGAGCGCAGAACTCTCCCTAAGATGGGCGATAAATCGCGAGCATTCGTCAGTCGCTGCGTTCAAATTGCACAACAGGATGATTCATTTCTACCGAAAAAATTCAACGTTACGGATTTTGCAAAAGACCATGCCCTGAGTGAGGCACTTGAGCCCATTCGCCAACAACTTGCCAAACTCACGGAGCTCGTCGAGGACTCACAGCTACTCGCTGGTTCCGAAGCCTACATTGCCGCCCTTGAAGTCTATCATGCCGCGCAGCGCACAGGGAAAGGTTCTGGTCTTGATGACCTGATTGATCAAGTCGGGCAACGTTTTTCTCGACGCCGAAAGGAAACACAGGACTCTGATGCGCCCTAATTGAGCGCATTCCCTGATCAAGCTCCAAGCAGCACCAGCGGAGAAAAAAGCTCGGCTGGTGCTGTTTTTTTCTCGGTGCTTGGAGCAAAAAGCATGAAAGATCGCCCTTTTTGCTCGATCTCCCGAGACAATTGCACGGTGGTTCGCCCTTTTTTCATGATGCCCCACCCTCAGATAGACGAAGCGCATAAGCCGCAATTTTTCCGAGTCCCCCATGTCTTGACAAAGTTCATGTCATCCACGCAGACTCTTCATGCATGGAGGAACCGATTGAACAATGGCTGAAACGACTCGATCAAATTCTGGAGCATCAACAGTTTGAGTCAGCTGCTGAGGCGGAAGAGTGGATGCGGAAGCAGGTAGAAAATCGCAGCGTGGAAGAATTTTTATCAGAAAATGCACCGCCTGCCGTTCGGTTGCAAGCGCTGTGGGATGAAGCTGAGAAATCGCAGGATGCTGCTGTGGCAAGTGAATTGTTTGCGCGCGCGGTGACACTGGCGGAGACGGAGTTTGCGGATCATATTGTTTTGGCGAGGCAAGAGCCTAGCAAGTGGGAGGAAGGGCCTGCAGCTCTCTATTTGTCCTGTCTTTTTGGTTGGGCGGCGAGCTGTGAGGCCTTGTCTGAATTTGCGGAGGCGGAGGCGATCTATGTGCGATTGCATGAAGAAGCATGCGGCGATCCATTAGGCGCGCGTGAAAAGCTTTTTTCTCTTTGCTTGATGGATGGTCGGTTGGAAGAGGCGCAGCAATGGCTGCCTGATGAAACCGATGATGAGTCTGCATCAATCCTCTATCAACGAGCTCTGTTGCGATTTTTGGTGGCGGCCGACGAAGCGGAGCAGGCCTATCAGGAATCAGGTGATGAGGCGGCGGCTGCCTCCTGGGAGGATGCACAAGCAAATCAGTGGTTGCGCAAGGCGATTCGGACGAACCCTTTTGCCGCAAGGTTGATCGGTCATCCGCGGGCCTTTGATTTGGAGTATCCGGCTGAGGCCGCAGCGGGTAGTCCGGCAGAAGGAGTGAAAATTTTGTTCTCCTCGGCTCATTTGTGGTTGAGCGATTTTTTGGCTTTGGCTTGGATGTTGGGAGAATTGAAACAAAGTCCCGCCTTGCCTGAGGAATTCGCGGCAGAGTGGAGTGTTTTGTTAGAAAAACTCGGAGGCGAACCAAGCGATGAGGAGCGTTTTGCCTTCCTACGCAGTTTGGAAGAGATGGATTTGTGAGGAAATCGGGCCTTCGCTGGCTCTTCGCTTCACGCGCTGCGGGCGGCGAGGTATCCTTGCACGCCATCTTGAAGCAAGAGATCGCAACGGGTGAATGAGCCTGCGGCGCAATCGCTTGAGAGAATGCGCATGAAATCGTCCTCGCCGCAGTTGGGCGGACCTACGCTGGCAACATTGATTCCTGCAAAAGGTTTGGTTTTGCGTAATTGAATCATGATGGAACGTGCGCAAATGCTAAGTCATTTTCTCCAGCTCGCGGGCGACGATCATGATCGCCTCCTTGACGCCGGGGGCAAAGCCGCCATTGGTCTGCACGGCGAGCACGGTTTGGCCATCGCGCACGAATTCGATCGGCATACTGTCAAAGTAGAGGCGGATATTTCCACATCCAAAGCCGTGACCTTGAAGGGTTGCCTTGAAGCTTTCGAGCGATGCAACATCATTTTAGCCAATCTTGGCAACATGCTTGATTCCGGGGAGTGAGCGAGTGCGTATGAGAATTTCATCGGTGCTCATTTCGCGGTCCACCCCAAAAATCGCACGGAGTTCCAATTGGCGGAGAACTGGGGCTTCTTCGACGCCTATGAGAGGAGCAACTTCTGCATTTGTGGGCTCAAAAGCAAAGGGACTTACATCAGATTGTGCCAATTCTTTGGCAAATGAGGCTGCTGCGGTGAGTTCTTGCGTGTGTGGCCATGAGCCAAAGCTTTGTTGCGGCATAGGAGCTACACTCATAGCGACCACAGGCTCGCGATGAACGGAAAAATGATTGTGCTGTGTAGGCGCGGCAGGAAGCTGGATTGGCTGAGCCTGATGCGTGGGAGCTATGAAAAAAGGAGCGGTTACAAGATTGGACTCATGGGGGGCTTCACCTACAAAGGAAAAAGGGTCGATGGCTCCATTTTGCTCAGATAGAGGCAGACTGTCAAAAATTCCACGGTTTACGTTCATAGCTTTGCATTCGAGATGATCTGGTATCTTGGATTTCCTCATAAATCAAGAGTAATCGCCATTCATCCGCCGCCACCCCTCCGGATATATTTGAATTTTTGTTTTTCCTCGAAAATTAGTGTGCTGCGAGCCAATTGTCGCCCGTTCCGGCCTCGACGACAATAGGCACATCATGGGGCAAAACGAGGGCGTGTTGCATGATGTGGAGGATTTGGGGCACTAGTTCGTCTTTTTCTTCGGCGACGAGATCGAAGACCAATTCATCGTGCACTTGGAGCAAGAGCTTGCTGCGGTAGCTGGATTGCAGCAACGCATCGATGCGGATCATCGCGAGTTTGATCATGTCGGCTGCAGTGCCTTGGATCGGCGTATTGATGGCAGCGCGTTCGGCGTTGCCACGGATGTTTTGATTGGCGGAATGGATGTCGGGCAGCATGCGGCGGCGACCGCTGAGTGTCTCAATGTAGCCTTGCTCACGGGTTTTAGCGATAGTGGCATCCATGAAGGATTTGATGCCAGGGTATTGCTCGAAATAGTTATCGATGAGTTGTGCGGCATCACTGCGTGGGATGCCGAGGCGTTGGCTGAGGCCGAACGCGGAAATGCCGTAGATGATGCCGAAATTGACCATTTTGGCGTGACTGCGCATCTCTTTCGTGACCTCACTGGGAGCGATGCCATACACCTTGGCAGCGGTGGCGGTGTGAATGTCGGCATTTTCGCGGAAGGCGGAAATCATGCCCTCGTCACCCGATAGCGCGGCCATGATGCGAAGTTCAATTTGCGAATAGTCGCAACTCAGCAAGGTGCAACCCGCTGCGGGGATAAAGGCTTTGCGAATTTTTTTGCCCAGAGCGGAACGCACGGGGATGTTTTGGATGTTGGGATCGGTGGAGGCGAGTCGACCAGTGGCTGCGACGAGTTGGTGGAATGTCGTATGGATGCGCCCAGTTTTGGGTTGGATGTGTGTGGGAAGGGCATCGACATAGGTGGACTTTAGCTTGGTGGCCTCGCGGTATTGGAGGATGTCGCTGATGATCGGATGACTGCCTTCTAACGCACTGAGCGTGGCTTCATCGGTTTTGAATTGCCCCGTGGTAGTCTTCTTGGCTTTCTCGGCAAGATTGAGTTTAGTGAAAAGAACTTCGCCGAGTTGTTTTGGCGAGTTCAGGTTGAAGGTCATCCCTGCGTGCTCGGAGATTGAGATGGTCAGGGCATCGATGGTTTGCTGAAGCTCGTTGCCGATTTCTGTTAGAGCTGCGGGATCGATGGCAATGCCCTGCATTTCCATGCGGGTGAGCACGGGGAGTAGTGGAGACTCGATGGTGGAAAAAACTTCGGATTGTCCTGATTGGGTTAATTCCTCGCGCAGTAAGGTCGCAAGCTGCCAAGTGACATCGGCATCTTCGGCGGCATACTCGGCAAGGATTTCGAGCGGGATGTGTGCAACGGAAAGGTCTTTTTTGTTCGTTGGTTGTGCGGCGGCGTAGGCAAAAAGATCATCGCTGGCTGCGCTTGATTTTTCGGCGCCCGCGGGTGTGGCGATGTCGCTGAATTTGATCGGGGTATAGTGCAGATGCGATTCGGCTAGCCGATCCATCGAGTGGCGTTGATCAGGATGCAGCAGGCTGTGTGCGAGCATGCTATCGAAAAATGGCCCTTGGACAGTGATGCCTTGATTTTGCAAGACGGCGAGATCGTATTTGAGGTTGTGGCCGATTTTTTCGTTAGGTAGGGAAAATATTTCGCGCAGCGTGGGCAATAAAATTGTTAGGTCAGGTGTTGGCAGATACCAAGCCTGATGAGATTGCCACGAAAAGGCGATGCCGAGAAGCTCCGCTGCGAAGGGATCGAGCGAAGTGGTTTCGGTATCAAAGCAATAACTTGCTTGCGAGCGAAGGGCGGCGAAAAGCTCAGCGCGGCAGGCATCATCGTTGGCGATGCGGTATTCGTGTGCAACATCGCGAATGGTTTTTCGATCGCTCGGCGCGGTTTCTTGGGCACTTGTATCTTTTGCAGGTACTGCCGATTTTTCCTCGGGAAACAAGCGCTTAGCGAGCGTGCGGAACTCGAACTCGGCAAACAGCGCGCGGATTTCGGTCTCTGGATAGGGCGAGAGCTTGAGCTGTTCCCATGAGTGAACGATCGGCACATCGAGCATGATGGTGGCGAGCTCTTTGGAGAGCAGTGCTTGATCGCGGTAGGCGACAAGATTTTCGCCGAGCTTGCCTTTGACCTTGGCGGCATTGTCTAACAAATTTTCGACCGAGTCCCATTCAGCGATGAGTTTCTTCGCGGTCTTCTCGCCGACGCCGGGCACGCCGGGGATGTTATCGGAGGCATCACCCCAGAGGCCGAGAATATCGATGACTTGATCGGCGCGCTGAATTTCCCAGTTTTTGAGAATGGTCGGCAGGTCGAGAATTTCATGATCGGTGCCCTTGCGACCAGGTCGCCAGATGGAGCTGGTGGGCGATACGAGTTGGGAAAAATCCTTATCAGGCGTGACCATGTAGGTGTGAAAACTCCCCTCCTGATCGGCGCGATGAGCGAGGGTTCCAATGATGTCATCGGCCTCGTATCCATCGAGCTCCAGCACCGGAATGTGAAAGGCTTGGCAGAGACGCTTCACGTGAGGGATGGCTGCGAGCAACTCTTCCGGTGTGGCATCGCGCTGTGCTTTGTAGGCAGGATAGCGAATGTGCCGTGCGGTTGGTGCATGAGTATCAAACGCGACGCCGAGGTGTGTGGGGTTTTCCTTTTCGATGATCGTCAACAACGTATTCGTAAAGCCATAGAGCGCCGAGGTATTGACGCCCTTGGAATTGCGAATCGGGTTAGTGATGAAAGCAAAGTGCGCCCGGTAGATCAGAGCCATGCCATCGAGTAGGAA
The DNA here is from genome assembly GCA_947460915.1 of Verrucomicrobiia bacterium. Taxonomy (GTDB): domain Bacteria; phylum Verrucomicrobiota; class Verrucomicrobiia; order Verrucomicrobiales; family Akkermansiaceae; genus UBA956. The sequence goes on along the minus strand of CANHKJ010000169.1, from coordinate 310 downwards.
AAGTCGCATGGCGGGATGATGATCAGCTTTGGCGTGGTTGTAGAGTTTTTTTCAAGCGAAGGTCAATTTTCTACAACTGACGCCACTCATTCCCGCTGAAATCTCCACTTCAAGTCTTACGTCTTATGTCTGAAAGTCTTGAGTCTTTCTCCTACTGTGGGCCAAAGGGCTTGAGTTGCTTGCGGATGGCCATTTTCGCGGCGGGGGACAGGCGATCGAGAAAGAGCACGCCGTCAAGGTGATCGATCTCGTGTTGGAAGGCGCGGCCGAGCAGGCCATCGGTCTCGATTTCGAGCATTTCGCCATCGAG
>CANHKJ010000168.1 GCA_947460915.1 Verrucomicrobiia bacterium | reverse complement strand
GATCACAAGGGCATTCGCATTCGCGAGGTGAACATGAAATTCATCGAGCACAAGTATCGCATGCCCTACAAGTTTGGTGGCACCGCCGTCGATCGCGTGACCATGCTTCACGTCGATGTCTCCGTGGAAGGAGCCAATGGCAAGATCATTCAAGGCTCCGGGGCCATGCCAATGGGCAACATTTGGTCTTATCCCTCCAAGGAAATGACCTACGAGCAAACGCTCGATGCCATGCGCCTGCTGGCAAAAGAAGTCCAGCGCATCACCGCCAATTACCAAGAACGCGCCCACCCGATCGAAATCAACCATATACTCGAACCCGCTTATCTCGCCGCGGCGATCGACATCAGCAAGCAGCAAAAACTCGCCACGCCGATCCCCAAACTCTGCACGCAAGTGGTCGCTAGCGCCTTCGATGCCGCGCTTCACGATGCGATGGGAAAATCGCTAGGCGTGAGCAGTTACGACACCTACAATGCCGAGTGCATGGGCCACGACCTCTCGCGCTATCTTGGCAAAGATTTTCAGGGCCTCTATCCGGAAACTTTCCTCGCCCGCAAACCTCATGACTGGATCTGGTTGTTTCACTCGGTCGGCGGGCTCGATGCCGTAACCCCAGACGAACTCAAAGAACGTATCAACGATGGCCTGCCCGAAACACTCGAAGAATGGATCCACCACGACAACCTCCAGCGCATCAAAATCAAACTCCAAGGAGAAAACCTCGCCTGGGACATCGAGCGCACGCTTGCCATCGATCGCGTTGCCCGCGGCACACGCCCTGATGTCGAATGGAAATACTGCTGTGACTTCAATGAAAAATGCCCCGATGCCGCCTACCTGATGGAATTTTTGCAAAAGGTCGGAGAAAAATCCTCACGCGCTCTAGCAGACATTCTCTATCTCGAACAGCCGACCAAACGCGACATCCTCACGCCACCGCAACAGCCCATGCATGCGGCATCGAAAATCCGCCCCGTGGTCATCGATGAATCGCTCACCGATCTCGAAACCCTGCTCGCAGCGCGCGAAATCGGCTACACTGGCATGTGCCTCAAGGCTTGCAAGGGCCAAAGCCACGCCATCCTCATGGCCGTAGCGGGAAAGAAATACGACATGTTTTCCTGCGTGCAAGACCTCACCTGCCCCGGTGCATCGCTAGTCCATTCCTGCAGCATCGCCGCCAACGTGCCTGGGGTTTCGACCATCGAATCGAACGCCCGCCAATATGTCCCCATCGCCAACTCCGGTTGGGAAAAACGTTTCCCCGGGATCTTCGCGAGCCACGATGGCAAGTATCACACCAAAGACCTCACCGGCCCCGGACTTGGTGCCGTGTAAGTGAATGTCGATCTGCCTCTGCCCTGACAATGCGCAATCACATACTAAAGCTCATTAAGTGTTGCGTGAAGTCGATTCATCCGATATGCTAATTACCCTGACGCATCATTCCGCAATTCATGTCCCCCACCATTTTACTTTTCACTTGCCTAGCGTTGATCGCACCGAGCTTCTCACAGTCAGCAGAGAATCCTCCTAACATGGATTCGGTCGCCTGCACTCCTGATCACATATGGGCAGGCGCACAAAGCAAAGTCGAGTGGCATATTCGCGATGCCAAGCATGTCACAATCGATGTCGGAAATGGCCCAGTGCCTTATGACAAGCGCGGCACGTTTGTCGTCACTCCCAGCGCGACACAGCACTATCATTTTGTGGCAAAAAATGCCGCGGGCGAATCGAAAAAAACTATTACCATTCACGTCGATGCTCCCACGCATGTCCGTGATTCTCTGTGGCAATGGTCACTACCACTCAAAGGCATGATTTCGCCCGAGACGGACGATCACCCTCGCGCTTTTCTTTATATCCCACCCGATTGCCAAAAATTGCGCGGCGTCATCATCGGCCAGCACAATATGTTAGAAGAACCCATTCTCGAACATGTCGCCGTGCGCCAAGCCCTCGCCGATGCCAATATGGCTGCCATCTGGGTCTCGCCTGCATTTGACGGAAATTTCAGCTTCACCAAAAATCCGCAAGCACCCTTGCTTTTTCAGCAAATGATGGATGGTCTTGCGGCGGCCTCGGGTTACTCCGAATTGAGCCAAGCACCCGTCGTTTGGATCGGTCACTCGGCGATGGCATCCGCGCCCTATCACTTTGCCGCTTGGGATGCACAACAAGCCCGCGCGCAAAACAAACCACATCGCGCCGCCGCCGCCATATCGATCAAGGGCATTTTTCCAGGCGTGCACGATGACAACAGCCCAGTCTATGAGAATACCGATCTCGCCGGTGTGCCGATTCTTTTTTTCAACGGTGAATACGAAGATGCCATGGGCCGTGCTGATCATGCCCTGCGTTTCCGCAATGCCACACCTGGCGTCGTACTCTCGATGGTCGCCGATGTCGGCGGTGGTCACTTTGATTGGAACGATCATGCGTGTAATACCATCGCACAGTTCCTACGAAAACTGGCGCAGTATCGTTTGCCCGATGAACTTGCAGCCAATGGCAGCGGCACACTCAAAGAGATCGATCCCGCCAAGCAAGGATGGCTCGTAGATCGCTGGCGCAAGGGGCAGAAACCCACCGCAGCACCTGCGCCCGTGGCATCATATCAAGGCAAACGCGAAGAGGCATTTTGGTTCTTTGATGAAGAACACGCCACCCAAGTGGATCAATTCTATCGCCAACCCAAATCGAATTACCAACTTCTGGCCTACAAACAAAATGGAAAAATCGTCGAGCAAGCCAATAACCACCAGCAAGTCAATCTCGCCTTTCTCCCCGAGCGATTCGGCGATGGCCTCACCTTCCGTCTCGATACCGATTTTCTGAATCAAGTGCCAAAAGTCAGCGAACGACTCAGCAGTTGGACAGGAAAACCAGCAGGCTCACCCATCGATCACGCCTCAGGTCATGAGCCGATCACCCTCTGCCCCATCTGCGGCCCCGTTGTGCAACTTTCCCCCGATACCTTTGCCCTCCGCTTCAACCGCGTAGGCACAAACAATCTCAAGGGTGGCCGCACGCGCGACATTTGGATGATGGCAACTCATCCCGGCGACGACCACACCGCGCGTGCGGTGCAACAAGCCTTATTGAACATTCCCTATCCACTCACACAAGGCGAAACGCAACAAATTTCCTTTCCCGAAATCCCCGATCAAAAAGTAGGCGCCGCCTCGCTGCGACTCCGCGCCACCTCAAGCGCGACACCAACGCTTTCAGCCGTCGTCCACTACTATGTGTCCGAGGGTCCAGCGCACATCACAGGAGATACATTGACGTTCACCAAGCTCCCGCCACGCAGCAAATTCCCCGTCAAGATTACCGTCGTTGCCACGCAATATGGCCGCATCATCAAACCACTTCTCCAAACTGCCACTCCCGTGAGCCGCAGTTTTCATCTTCTCGAAAAATGACACATGCCTCTAGCGAAAGGCTTGATAGCGTATGCTTACTTCGCATCCAAGTTCAGCTTCATCGCCGCTTCATCAGGCGTGGCTGATGGCACACCATCTACAGGCACTTCCACACCAGCGATCCACGTGATCGCATTCAGCACCACGCGACGATGATCATCGTGCTGCCAATTTTTGTGAAAATGCCCACCCGTAAAACCGAACCCGCGACCGCCACCCAGCGACTTGGGACGATCAAAGGCCCACATCACATGCTGCAATTCCTTGCGCTCTTGCACCGCAGCGCGAACATGCGGATTGCCCGAGTGCGGACCATCGCCACGTGTGAGAGTTTCGTTCGGTGGAAGATCACTCAAGATCGGTTTGATGCCTTCCATTTCCTTGCGAAAACGCATGTGATAGTACCATTCATCACGAATGCTAAAAGCACCGATGCCACGCGTGATCTCATGCTCAGGCAGGGTAAACTTCGCATCCCAATGAGGATTGACTGACCAATTCATTTCAAAATATCCGCCAATGCCATCGAGCATGGTATCACCCGCTTCACCGGCGGGCACTTCCACCGCATAGTGAATGCAGCCGATGCCGACACCTTTTTCGATCATCGCACGCATCACCTGCAATTGCCGCAAAGCAGGATGCCCATTGCCACCATCCGAATAAATCACCACCGCCGCAGCGCCATCAAACACACTAGCATCCTGAGGCCAACCATCCGTCACGACTACCGCTTCCACCGGCAATCCACTCTTGTTCAAATGGTCCGCTAACAACATACAGCCGGCCCGGTGCTCATGTTCACCCTTGGGATGACTCGGCTTACCCGCAACAAACACAATTTTTTTCTTCGTCTCGACTTTCGTCTGAGCAAGCGCCTCCGTTGGAGTCAAAGTCAACCACGCCCCCGCCGTGCAAACCGCCAAAGCCAGGGGAAACAAAATACCACGAGAGATAAAATTCATCGAGAAAACTACAACGCAAATCCGACGAATCTATCATGAAAAATTAGGTGTAGTGGGCAAACTCACCACCAATGTAGCATCAATGCATCCTGAAAAATGCTACCGCAAATCGATTTCCCCAATCATTTTGCAAACAAGAAACTCATTGGTCATACAATTCCCAATTCAGCATTTCCCCGAATCACCATGCTCCCTTTAATGATGCAAAGCTTACCCTACGAGAAGTTGACCAATGCAGGCAGTAGTGCCATGGTGCGGGGTGACTTTGCCTCTGGAACACAGCTACGCACAACTACCTGAACGATTTTATGCTCGGCTCTCGGCGAAACCGGGGCCGTTGCCGCAGATGATTGCGGTGAATTCAGAACTTGCACGGACTCTTGGCATCGATCCTGATTCACTGAAATCACCCGAGACACTTGCGTTGCTTGGGGGGCGATCCTATCCCGAAACGCTGCAACCGATTGCCATGGCCTATGCGGGTCATCAATTCGGCGGATTTTCTCGGCAACTGGGCGATGGTCGCGCACTTTTGTTAGGTGAAATTGTCAATACTACAGGGCAACGCTACGATGTTCACATCAAAGGAAGTGGTCGCACTCCGTATTCGCGCAATGGCGATGGCAAAGCGGCACTCGGCCCTGTGCTGCGCGAGTATCTTGTCAGCGAAGCGATGCATCAACTCGGCGTGCCAACCACTCGTGCCTTAGCGGCCTTGAGTACGGGCGAAACAGTTCATCGCGAAGAAGCATTTCCCGGCGGTCTGATCATTCGTGTTGCAGCCAGTCACATACGCGTCGGGACCTTCGAATACTTTTCCGCTCGCGGCGACCAGGAAGCCGTTCTCATGCTCACCAACTACGCCATCGCTCGGCATGCACCGCATCTTTTGAACGAAGCAGAACCGGTAAAACTTTGGTTAGAGTGGGTCATCGCCAAGCAAGCGCAACTCATCGCGCAATGGCTTTCGTTAGGTTTCATTCACGGCGTGATGAATACCGACAACTGCGCGGTATCGGGCGAGACCATCGATTATGGACCTTGTGCCTTCATGGATGAATTTCATCCGCAGTGTGTCTTCAGTGCCATCGATCAACAAGCACGCTACGCATGGGGAAATCAGCCATCGATCGGCCACTGGAACATGACTCGTTTTGCCGAAACGCTATTGCCTTTGCTCTCGAACGATTCCCAGCACGCACTTGAAATCGCGCAATCGGCGCTAGCAACTTTTGGCGAAATCTTTCATCGTCACTACCTACGCTTGTTCCGCGCCAAGTTCGGCATCTCCGCTGATGCTACGGACGATGACGGCGCAGCATGGATCAAATCATCGCTCGGTATGATGGCAGATAAGCGGATGGATTTTACTCGATTTTTCCGCGCACTCACTCGGCATGCCGAAGACGCGGAAAACCGCAACATCGCGGCGCAATTTTCCTCTCACACGATCGCACAACAATGGTTGGACGATTGGAAATCCAAGCATAATCCGGCACTGATCGAGGAAATGAAACAGCACAACCCCGTGCGCATTCCTCGCAATCATCGGATCGAGGCGGTGATCCAAGCGGCCTATCTAGGGGACTTTTCTCCCTTGGAAGAAGCCATCATGGCGCTGCGCAATCCCTATCAGGAAATCGAAGAATTCAGACACTGGGAAAATGCTCCCCTCGCCCACGAACGAGTCTGGCAGACCTTTTGTGGCACGTAATCTTGCGAAAAAATCAAGGAGTCACCACGGGTGGCGGTGTGGCGATCGGCGGTGAGATGTCGCGGAAACCACGCAACTCGATCAGCTTGGTCTGAGGATTTTCAAAGAAGAACTGCACATCGCGTTTGGTCCCCGGATGCGGCCACAAACCTGAACCGATGCGCTCCCACTTGCCGCTGATTTGTGCGAAGCAATACATGCCGCTGTGATTGTTGTCTTTGACGGGTGGATCCTCAATGATGATTTCCTTGCCAGGCGTGAAATCGTAGCTGGTCGTTTCCAACGTGAGACGCACATTGCTGCGAGCCAGATTCATTACACGGAAGGAACCTAACGGAAATGCTTTGCGGCTATCATCGAGCGCCATCACGCGGAAGGAGCCTTTTTGTTCACTAGGAAAAAACACCAACATGAACTGAGTGCCTTTCGCGGGCAAGGTCACTTTCGCCAGCACCTGATCTGGCTTCGGCGCTTGTGCACTGGCGGTGAACAACATCGAATCGCTGGTCAAACTCACCGTCACCGATTCGTGGTTGAGATAATTTTTCAGTGGCGTCAAGATGCCAACACCCTTCTCGGGGTTTTGAGCATTGTGAGCATAGAGCTCCGGCATAGCGGATTCGGAGTAAAACGACAGCAAGCGCAACTGCACTTGACGCGCGCCCGGCACGGCATTTTGGGCACTCACCAAAGAGAGTGGCAGAAGAGCGATTGAGAAAAGGGAGAAAAAGAAATTACGCATAAAAATTTTCTGTTAGATTTC
>CANHKJ010000167.1 GCA_947460915.1 Verrucomicrobiia bacterium | reverse complement strand
TTGGTATTATAGCAACACGATTGGAGGTGTCCGCGTCGTTGTTGATGACTCAGACCAAGATGATGCTACTGCTGCATATCAAACCTACATGGAAGCGCTTCGTGCTGGACCTTATCCCGTTAATCCTGTTCGTGCGTGGCCGATCGTATTACTGCTTTCTTTTTATGTGGGCATTCCCTTCATGCTTTTCGGGCGTAAGCCTCCATGGGGGCAACCGGAAACAGATGTCGACGAAGCCGTGCTAGAAAGAGAAAACACTAACGTGGATGGGGCCAGGCTGGAGTAAAAAGGACTTAGATGTAGGAGCGTAACATTTTTACCATGATCACGCCTGCTGCTTTCATTGAGTGGCAGGCGTTTTTTTTGCTCAAATTGCGGACAGAAATCCTCGTTCCGCGAGGGGGAGGCATTAGCCACCAGTAGGTTGGTAGGCTGCTTCTTTGTCGATGGCAAAGGTCCAGCGCACGGGCGGAGCTGTCGTTTTTTTGTCACTGCCTTTCCATGTCACGGAGACTTGGCAGGAGTCGGTGCGCAGGCGGCGGTTGACTTGCCATGTGAGTTGTTTGGTGTTTTCGTCAAAGACGGCGGGGACATCGCCAAAGCCGGCAATGCGCATGACGAGAGACTCGGGAGTGATATCGGTGATCGTAGATAGATCGATGGAGATGACAGGCAAGCGGGTGTTGACCACGGCACCGGGCTCGGGCTGCACAGGGACGATGGTTTTTTGTGCGGGGGCGCTGGCATCGCCGATCTTAGGTGCAGCGGCATCGCGAAATTCCGTAGCAAGATCGAAGATCCGATCGTAGGTGCCGAGGATGATGTAGCGGGGAAGGGTGTTGTTATCGCTGCTGCGTTTGATTTTTCCTGGGAGGACAGTGAACATGAAATCGTAGCCATATTGGGTGCCGGCCTCGAACATTTCATCGGTGTGGAATCCGCCAGGGTAGCAGTAGGTGTTGACGGGTTGTTTGAAGTTTTTTTCGAGAAATGCTTTCGATTGTCCCATTTCGCGTTCGAGGAATGAAGCGAAGGTCTGTGGGCCTTTGCGTTTTTGAGACTTGACGGTAACGGGGTAGGGGTGGCTGGTGCTGTGATTTCCGACGTAGCAGCCATTTTTTTGCATTTCTTGAATCATCTCAAAGCTCATTGAGCGGCCTTGTGCGTTGACGTATTTGGTGTAAAGAAAAACGGTGAAGGGGTAGCCAAATTCTTTGAGGATGGGGTAGGCATCGGTGTAAACGGATATCCAGCCATCATCGATGGTGATGACAACGGAGCGCGGTGGGATGGTCTTTTCCCCGCGTTTCCATGCCTGGAAATCTTGCATGCTGATGACGCTGAGGCCTTGGTCCTTGAGTGCTTGCATTTGTTTGCGGAATTTATCCGTGTTGATGCGCATCTCGGTTTCTTTGAGCGTTATGGAAAAATCGTGGTAGCCGAGGATGGCAACGCGAACTCCATCGTCGGGAATTTTTTCGGGTTCGGTTGCTACGGGTAATGCTTTGGGTGCTTCATCGGTGTTCACGTTCTGCGCAGGTTGTTGGGCAGAGAGGGCTAGTGAGGAAAAGATCAAGCAAGTGAGGGTAATGATCAACGAACGCATTTCGCAATCTAGCATGGGCGCGGCTGGCTGGGAAGTTGAATTTTGAATGATCCATTGTTGGCGATGAAGCCATGGGGGACGATTGACGATTTTTCTCAGATGGGTTGTTGAAATGTTTCGCTGCTTGGGCTTGTATTTGGTGCATGCGTTTTTTGATCATTGCTGGGGTATTGATGTTGCCAGTTGCTGCGAAGCATGAGGGCACGAACGAATTTGAGCAAATCACGGGTGCTGCCTACTCAAAGTCGCGGGCCAAAGTGTTAAATGAAAAAATCACATATGGCTGGAGCGGTGATGAGAAGCAGTTTTTCTATCAAACGGAGGATGCTCAAGGTAAGGCGATCGTGACGCGTCTGGATCTGACTACGAATCAAGAGAGTGTGGTGCAAGAGGCGGTGCCTAAGTTGCCAGAGGAGCGACGAGATCGGCAAATCGGTCGCCCTGGCTACGAGAACAATCGTTCTAGCGACGGCAAGTGGGACGTGATCTTACGCGAGGGCGAGGTGGTATTGAAGGATCTGAAAGCGGGAACCGAAAAGGTCATGGCGAAGTCAGATGAGGCGGGGGTATTTCGAGGCGTGGCGTATTGGTCTCCTAATTCGCAATTTTTTCAATTGTGGAAAGCGAAGGAGGTGGCACCTCGGAAGGTGACATATGTGAGGTCATCACCCGAGAAGCAATTGCAGCCAGAGACATTTACGGTGGACTATCCGAAGCCGGGCGATGAGATTACGGTATCGTTGCCATGGATTTTTGCGGTGGATGGGAGTGCACCTCTGGCGGCAGATCCGACTTTGATTCCGAATCCATTTTCGGTGAATCGTGTGGCGTGGCGAGGCGACTCTCAGCGCTTGACCTACGAGTATATTGAACGTGGTTTTGGCAAGTATTATGTGGTCGAGATGAATGCAGTCAATCAATCACAGCGGGTATTGATCGGCGAGGAGAGCAAGACTTTCATCTATGTGTATGGCTATGGCTATCGGCGTGATCTCAAGGGCGGTGATGAAATTCTATGGCTCTCGGAGCGCGATGGATGGAATCATTTGTATTTGTATGATGGTCTAACAGGAAAAGTAAAAAAGCAACTGACCAAGGGCGAGTGGTTGGTGAAAAAAGTGCTGCATGTGGATGATGAAAATCGCACGGTGTTGGTGGAGGCCTGTGGGTGTTATCCACATCAGGACCCTTACTTTGAGCATTACGTAATGGTGCATTTGGATTCGGGGAAAGCGGTGCCATTGACGAGTGCGGATGGAGCACATGAGCGTCCGGTTTTTTCGGCGCAGGGGAATTACTATGTTTGTCGTTGGTCACGCATTGATTCACCACCAGTGTATGAACTGCGACGCACGGCGGATGGGAAATTGATAAAAACTTTGGCTGTGGCGGATGCGATAGAATTGAAAAAACAGTGGCAATTGCCCGTGCCCTTTACGGCCAAGGATCGCGATGGAAGCTTTGATATATTCGGCACGATCATTTTTCCGCCAGACTATGATCCCGCGAAAAAGTATCCTGTGGTGGAATACATTTACGCAGGGCCGCAGGATGCATTTGTGCGTAAGAGCTGGAGCGCATGGCTGGCACCGCAGAGTGAAGTGGCCGCACATGGTTTCATCACAGTGCAAATCGATGGGCGTGGAACGGCGCATCGTGGCAAGAAGTTTCATGACGAATGTTACAAGAACCTCAAGGACGCCGGATTCCCTGATCGCATCGCTTGGATGAAGGCGGCTGCGGCAAAATATCCGGCGATGGATCTGACACGGGTGGGGATTTTCGGAGGTTCAGCAGGTGGTCAAAATGCGTTAGGCGCGCTGTTGTTTCATGGTGATTTTTACAAAGCGGCGGCGGCAGATTGTGGCTGTCATGACAACCGCATGGATAAAATTTGGTGGAATGAGCAGTGGATGGATTGGCCAGTAGGACCAGAATATGCGGATAACTCGAACGTAACGCACGCTGCGCGCTTGCAGGGTGCGTTGTTACTGACCGTTGGAGAGCTGGATACCAATGTGGATCCGGCATCGACGATGCAGGTTGCCAATGCTCTGATGAAAGCGGACAAAGATTACGAAATGATCGTGGTGCCAGGTGGTGGGCATGGTTGCGGCGAATCTCGTTCGATGCAACGCAAGCGAGTGGATTTCTTCCGCGAGCATTTGATGAATCCGTAACGTGCAATGAGTATGATGTATCGATTTTTTCAACGTTTCAGTGAATGGTTTCCATTATGGATCGTGCTGGGTTGTCTGTGGGCATGGCTGGCTCCGCAGCAGTGGACGTGGTTTCAGCCGTGGATCGCGAGGGGACTTGGCGTGATTATGTTAGGCATGGGGCTGACTCTGCGCTTTGCGGATTTTGTGGAAGTCGCCAAGCATCCGCGGATGATTCTGTTAGGTGTGGCGGCACAATTTTTGATCATGCCCTTGGCGGCATTGGTATCAGGGATGGCGTTTGGTTTGCCGAAGGAGTTGGCTCTTGGCCTGATCTTGGTGGGTTGTTGCCCGGGAGGCACGGCATCGAATGTCATTTGTTATCTCGCGCGCGCGAACGTGGCGTTGAGCGTTTTGTTGACCATGTGCTCGACGTTTCTAGCGGTGGCAATGACGCCGCTTTTGACGAAATGGTTGGCAGGGCAGGCGATGAATGTGAATGCGTGGGATTTGTTTGGTTCGATGATTGAGATCGTGTTGATTCCTTTGCTGTTAGGATTGGTGATCAATCACTTGGTGGAAAAAAATCGTTATCGCGATGCCGTGCGAGAGGCTGTTGGTTCGGTTGGACCAATGGTGAGTGTGGTATTGATTGTGCTGGTGGTGGGGAGCATTGTGGCGGGAGGAAAAGCATCCATCGCTCAGGCGGGTTGGACTTTGTTTGCGGCGGTGTTTGCCTTGCATGGGATCGGATTTGGCTTGGGCTATGTAGTAGCAAAACTTTGCGGTTGTGACGTGGCGCAATGCCGCACGGTATCAGTGGAAGTGGGGATGCAGAATAGTGGGCTGGGTGCGGCTCTTGCGAAGACGCATTTTGCGGCGATGCCGCTGGCTCCGATTCCTGCTGCGATCTCCGCTGTGTTTCACTGCTTGATTGGCAGTTTTCTTGCCTGGTATTGGAGTCGCAGCGCGACTAGCACAGCAGACCGCGATCATTCATGAACTGAAGGAGTTCGTGGGTAGACTGCACTTGTTTTTCATCATTGCACTGACGCATGATGTCTTCAAAGGAGTTGATACCATTGCAGTAGAGTAATACTTTTCGATCAGCTGGTGCAATTTTGCAGGGGTTGTGCAAGGCGTCGACGATGGACAATCCGGCCTTGAGATAATGCTCATTTAACAGCGAGAGTCGTGGATGCTCGGGCATGGATTTCAGGCTGCGGTAGGGGACACTGCGCAGGCGTAGAATGCCGAGTTGGGCGAGCTGGAGTATGACGGTGACCGCTTGCTCGGGATCGCATGTTTGAATGTCTGCGAGGAGTTCGCGAATGGGGACACAGTCGGGCTGTACTTGATGAATGACTTCGGCGATGCGATCAGTGATCGGATTTCCTGTGGCGGGAATGGGCATCAGTAGCTCAATGCTATACGCGGCGACTTCTTCCCATGTTGGTTGCCAAAGATTAGCATCGGCACGACAGATCAAGCTAGTGCGAAAGGTGCGACCGGTGAAAAAATCGGCGAGTTGCTGCTGAAGTAGTGGATCATTTCGAAGGTTAGGCAGTAGCGATTTAGCACCCTCGGGGAGCATAGCGGGGTTGCTTAATGCGATGTCACTCTCGCTAACATATTTCAATCCTGCAGCTTGGCACCACTGCACAAATTGGCTGAAGTAACAAGGGTCATTGATGGGACCGAGGTCGTCGAATTTGAGTTGTTGCTCACCTTTGGCCTTGGCGTCCTTGATGAGAGAGATGAGATATTTTCCGTAATCAGTATCGGTACCTTCCATGGCTGATTCGATGAGCTCGAGAGCAAGTATGGATGAGTCTTTGCACGCAGGCATGTGGCGCAGGGCATTGGTCATCTCGCGAAGGGGTTGTCGCAGCGCCCAACCGGGTTGGGTATTGTAGCTGATCATCGCAACGCCATTGGGGGTCAGAGCGTGTTGGCAGATATCTAACAGCGCCGACTTTGCCTCATCATCGACCCAGGAAAAAAAACCGTGGGCAATGATGTAGTCGTATTGATGAGCTGAGGGGCGCCAGTTTTTGATATCGGCACAGAGGAAGTATGCGTTGGAGATTTTGGCTGCTTGGGCGATGGATTTTGCTTTCTCGATAGCATGATTACTGAGATCGATGGCGGTGATCGATGCATCAGGAAATGCCGCAGCGATTGGCAGAATGTGATGTCCGCTGGCGCAGCCAATTTCGAGAATCCGACTTGTCTGCACGGGTGGTGTGCGTAGTCCGCCAAAGATCGCAGAGGCGGCCATAATGCTAGGATGGCCTGTGGGATGGCTCATCGATGGGTAATCTTCTCGATTGTAAATGGCGGCAACGGAATCGGTCATGAAATGGGTTTCTAAAGTTTACGTACGGAAATGATATCCCACAAATCGCGATCGCGCGATGAAGAAAAATGCTCACGCCATTGCTGAAGTGCGGCGGCCCCTAGGATGGTATCGCCGCCGCAAAGTGTCTCGTTTAGTCCGCTGGGGGTGCGGACTTCTTTGGCTGAGGGAAAATGTTCGCGGAAAAGTTTTCGGATCTGTGACTGAAGGTTGCGATGACCTGCTCCGCGAATGAGATTGGTGAGCAATAGTCCGTCTGGTGAGACGAGCTTCTTGAGGTCTAGCAGATTTTTTTCATTCCACGAGCCTGGGCGATAAACATCGTGCGAACCAGCGAGGTAGACATCATCAATAACGACGTCATAGGTTTTGCTGCATTGGTGAATCCACTGATAAGCATCGGCGATGTGAATGGTGCACTGGAGATCATCAAGGTGCATGTGCTTGCGTGCAAGATCGATGCATGGTCCATCGATATCAACAGCTGTGAGTGCGACATCGGGCAGAAGTCGGCGCAGCGCGCGAAAGGTTGTGCCGCCAGCGAGACCGAGCATGAGGATCGAGTGTGGCGGGCCAGCAGGACGAAGCAGGCAGGCGGCGATCATGTTATCCCAAGCGAGGCCGGTGAGAAAGCGTTGGCGATGCCACCAAGCATGCACGGCTTGTTGCACGCGGAATTCTACTTGATGAGCGGATTTCCAAACCTCGATGCGTTGGTAGGGCGTCTCGGCGCGTTCAATGCAGTGCATG
>CANHKJ010000166.1 GCA_947460915.1 Verrucomicrobiia bacterium | reverse complement strand
CATGTCCTCACTTTTTTCTCCATATAGCCTCAAGAGCCTTACTTTACGCAATCGCATCGGGATTCCGCCGATGTGTCAATACATGGCCGTGGATGGCGTAGCCAATGATTGGCATGACGCGCATTACACAGCCTTGGCTCGCGGTGGTGCCGGATTGGTAGTGGTGGAAGCGACAGCTGTTGCCCCCGAGGGACGGATCTCTCCGGGCTGCACGGGCTTGTGGTCAGACGAGCAAGCTGCGGCACTGGCTCCGATCGCGAAGGCGATTCGCAAGGCGGGAGCGGTGGCAGGCATTCAAATTGCTCATGCAGGGCGCAAGGCGAGTGCGAATCGACCATGGGAAGGCGATGATCACATGGCTCTGGACGATCCACGGGCGTGGGAAACGATTTCGCCTTCGGCCTTGGCGTTTGGTGGTGGTTTGAGCCGGGTGCCACGAGAAATGACGCACGAGGACATCGCGCGGGTGCAGGCGGATTATGTCAATGCGGCGCGTCGGGCTCTAGAGGCAGGATTTGAGTGGTTGGAGCTGCATTTTGCCCACGGTTATCTCGGTCAAAGTTTTATGTCGCGTCACGCGAACAAGCGCACGGATGAGTATGGCGGTAGTTTTGAGAATCGCAGCCGATTTTTGCTCGATACCCTTCGCGCGGTGCGGGTGGTATGGCCGCAGCATTTGCCTCTGACGGCTCGTTACGGCGTGATCGAGTATGATGGTCATGATGAAGAAACCATGGCGGAATCGGTTGAGCTGGCGCGTTTGTTTAAAAAAGAAGGCCTTGATTTGTTGAGCGTGAGCGTAGGGTTTTCGACACCAGACTCGAATATTCCCTGGGGTCCAGCATTTCTGGGTCCAGTGGCTGAGCGGATTCGTCGCGAGGCGGACATTCCCGTATCATCGGCCTGGGGTTTTGAGCAACCGAAAGTGGCTGATGCGGCAATTGCCGATGGTCAACTGGACGTGGCGTTGATTGGACGCGCGCACTTGGCGAATCCACACTGGAGCTACGCTGCGGCGCAGGAATTGGCTGAAGAAAATCCAGCATGGGTGCTGCCTGCTCCCTATGCTCACTGGCTTGCGCGGTATCGTCAGTGATGATGACTTTTACTGAGAGGTTTGATCAAACGCGAAGTTCGCAAAGGCGCGAAGTTGCTTTGCGATAGCTGGCATAAGATGAATCTCAAAGCCAAATACTTTGTTTTCGATGTCGTATTGAAAGTGAAGTATGACATTTTAGAACTTGGGCATCTTCTCTCAGAAAATTGTGCTTCCACGAGTGGCTACAAATAAGGGTGCAAGAAGCGAGATGCCTATAGCGGCAGGCCAAGAGTTGCCGAAAATTCCGAATACGATGATTGCTCCAATGGTTGCTGCGATACCGATTGCCATTCCGAGCCAGATTTTTTGTTTGTGGTTTTTTTCTAAAGCTGCTGCTTCAGTTTGATCTACGAAGCGCAAATGCATATCGAATCCTTGATCCTTGGCATATTCTGCTATGGGTTTGTCGCTGGGTACGTTTTGATACCAGAGTTCGGATGAGACCAGATTGTAATGGGGTGCTCCGTTATGGTATTCGGTCTTAGCCATGTGAAATCCGACAACTTGAAGAATCCCGAAGACAATCATACATGCGGCAAAGTGGATCGGCTGGGAGAAACTAGTTCCGGAGAATTTGTGCATTGGATCGGTATTCGAAATCGTTATTCTCGATTGGAACAAGTTGGGAGCGAACTTCCCTTTTGGTGAGGTTGCTGTTTTGGATCGTTTGAAAATTTGATTGGCTCAACACGTGGAAAGCGCAGCCACGGTTAGGCTAAGGCCGATGCGAGGCTCTTGAACATGTAGTAGCCCCAGCCGTGGGTGGGATCGAGGTTCCAGTCAGGATCGTAGTGATGGTTTTTCTGTATGAAGCGCTCGGGGTGGGGCATGAGGCCGAAGGCGCGACCAGTGGGGTCTTGTAAACCGGCGATGGCGAGGGTGGAGCCGTTGAAATTATCGGCGTAGGTGAGGGCGACGTTGCCGTTGGCGAGGTAGGTTTCGGCATCACCGGGGAAGGTGACGAAACGGCCTTCGGCATGGGCGACGGGCAGCTCGAACTCGGCGGGAAGGCCCTGCAAGTAGGGGCTGGAGGTGTTTTTCACCTGAAGCTTGGCCCAGCGGCAAACGAAGCGCTCGCTGGTGTTGTCGATGAGGCTACCAGTGGGAAGGATGCCGAGTTTGGTGAGGATTTGAAAACCATTGCAGATGCCGAAGGTGAAGCCGCCGCGGGCGTGGTGGTTTTGGATAGCATCGCCGAGTTTGGACTCGGTGACGAGCTGGGCAAGGCGGCCGGACATGACGTAGTCACCATAGGAAAAGCCGCCAGAAAACATCACGAGCTGAGATTTTTCGATCTCGGCGACGGTGGCATCGGCGATGGGGATGATCGAGGTGGTAAAGCCAACGAGCTGGAGTGCGCGGGCGGTTTCGGCATCACAGTTGGTGCCTGGATATTTCAGCAAGGTGGCGTGCGGCATGAGAAGTTGGTTGGAAGCGGTCTTGTAAAGGGAAAGTGGCGAGGGGGCAATCGGAATTTATGGTATTTTGGTCACAGGTCCCTAGTTGACGAAAGGATTGTGGGGGGCGTCGGCGAGAAGTTTGTGATAGGGAGTCAGATTGCGGAGGGTCGAAGCCCAGAGGCTGGAGTCGTGGGCGAGGCTGAGAAATGTGGTGGGGGCCGGGGCGACAATCCAGGTGTGCTGTTCGAGTTCGTTTTCCAATTGGCCAGGGCTCCAACCGGAATAGCCAACGAAGGCGCGGACGAGAGTGCCGGGCTTTTTGTGGTGCTTGATGGCGTCCTCGGCGGAGATTTGGTGAATCATGCTCAGGCCGCTTTGTTGATCCCACCAGAGGGCGGCAAAAATGAGATTGTTTTCGCTGACGGGACCACCGTGGTGGACGCTGACGTGGCGTAGAGGATGAAATTCTGGCGCAGGCAGGAGGTCGCCGACGACTTGGCCCGTGGGTTGGTTGAGAATGAGGCCGAAGGCTCCGTCTTTGGCATTGTGTTGGGATAGGAGGATGACCGAGTGGTCAAATGTGCCACCGGAGAGGGTGGGTGAGGCGAGTAGTAGTTTGCCTTGGAGCTCAGGTGGTTGGGGCTCAGGGAGATTCATACGAGTGAATGGTTGGAATATAATCCGTGATGATTCCTAGGATATTGCATTTTTCAAAAAAGCGCAGTGATTTCCCACGAATCGAATCGATACAATCAAGAACGTTGCGGATCAAGGAGTCGGGGGAAGGTGAGCAGTGTGATCCTCTTCCTTGTATTGCTCGGCGATGCCATTTTCGAGGCAGCCTGTGAGCCAACGCATCATTCGTTGGGCTTCTTCGCTTTCGCTGCGCAACTCGTTGAGGCCCTGCCAATCAAGGTGGGGGCGGATGGATGGTGCCGCGATACGGTTGATTTCTAAGCGCCCCATGATTGCCTCGGTCTCGCGCGGATGGGCGTTGAGAATTTGTGCAGGACGGGGCAATTCATCGAGCATCTCGGAGGTAAGGCCAAAGGAGGTGACGCCGATGCCAAAGCAGCTGTTGAGACGGCGGAGACCATCGGCGAGCGCTTCATCAATGATGGGAGCGGCGTAGATGAGTTCGCCTGCTTGGGCCCATTGGGACACGGCGAGTGTTTGGAAAAAGTCCTCGCGGTAGGTCTGGAGAGAGGGTTGGATGCGCAGGCGGGCGGCGTGGAGGCCAAAGGGGGAGACGCCGAGGCGTTGCTTGAGGGCGAGCATGCCGGGCTCAAGGGTCATTTCCTCGTCGGGAGCCTCGCCCGTTTCCCAATCAATGAGAACCATTTCGGGGTATTTCCACAGATTTCCCAAGGGTGAATCACGAGTGAACGCTTCGCGGAAGATGAAAGGAAAGCGTCCGTTGATCTCGAAGTAGCGATGCACAATGGCTCGGAATTTGCGAATGCGCAACATGGCGAGGTCCATGGAGGACTGATCGGCGTTCATGTCATCGAGGCGACCTTGAGTGAGAGATATGAGCTCTTGGGCGCTGGAGAGAGCAGGGATCGGAGCGCTGCGTCGATAGTAGCCTTGACCTTTTTCGACTTTGGCGATCGGTGAGGAGGGATCGCATGACATGATGGAAAAGTGGTAACGCAGCGAGGCGTCCGAATAATTCCCATCGAGTTGGAGTCGCACCAAGCGAATGAGTTCTGTGCCCTTGATCGCGTCCACAGGATTGGTGGGGAGCAGGGCGATCAGGATGTCATTCAGTTGTTTGCGGAGGCTCATGATTGTGGGGCAGTATGCAAGAGTAGTTTCAGGGAAGTTTCAAGCGCTATCGTGGATTTTTTTAAAATTTCAAATGATTGGATGAGGTGTTTGTCGATGGAGTTGGTGGTTTTTCATCAAATGAAGAGGCTTGGGGTAAAAGTATTTTAAGATTGTTAATTTTTTTGTATTTCGTGATTTGCTCGCTTGACGATCTCACAAGGGCTCGACAGGCTGCGGGCTCCAATGATAAATCGATTGAGTGACACTCATGTGACGTCCAACGCCACTCTGCCGAGTCCTGAGGAGCTGGTGCGGGATATCCCGTGTGGCGAAAAAGATGCGACATTTATGGTGCGTTCGCGCGAGGACGTGCGGCGTTCGATTTTTGGAGATAACGGGAAATTTCTCGTAGTGGCGGGGCCGTGCTCGATCCATGATGTGGATGCGGGGCTAGAGTATGCGCAGCGATTTGCAGGTCTAGCGGCGCAGGTCCAAGAGCGGATGACCTTAGTCATGCGGGTGTACTTTGAAAAACCGCGGACGACGGTGGGCTGGAAGGGCTTAATCATGGATCCGCGACTGGATGGGAGCAATGACATTGCGGAAGGTTTGGCCGTGGCGCGGCGGTTTTTGTTGCAGGTGATGCGTATGGGTGTGGCGACATCGACCGAATTGCTCGATCCGATCACGCCGCAATACATCGCGGATCTGATCAGTTGGTCGGCGATTGGGGCGCGGACGACGGAGTCGCAGACGCATCGGCAAATGGCTAGTGGGCTCTCGATGCCAATGGGATTTAAGAATGGCACGATGGGCAACCTGGAGCCAGCGATCAATGCGATCAAAGCCGCGATGCATCCACAAACGTTTTTGGGTGTGGGCATGGATGGTCGGGCCTCGGCAGTGACGACTTCGGGCAATCCAGATTGCCATGTGATCTTGCGTGGTGGGGAGTGTGGTCCGAATTATCAGTCCTCTGCGGTAGCGGAAACGCGGGCTTTGTTGGAAAAGCACAAGCTTCCCGCAGCGATCATGATTGATGCCAGTCACTCGAATTGCTCGAAAAACCATGATCTGATGCCTGAGGTGTTTCGTGACATCGTAAGGCAGCGTGCGGCAGGGGATCGATCGGTGATCGGCGCGATGCTGGAAAGTCATTTGGTCGCTGGGGCGCAGAAATTTCCTCAGCCGAAATGTGATCTCGTTTATGGTCAGAGCATTACGGATCCATGCATCGATTGGACGACCACGGAAGACTTGATTTTGCGGTCCGCGGATGCCCTCGGTGAGGCATGCTGATTCCGCAGTGGATATTTTCTGCTTTCGCTTGTCAGGAGCGGGGGATTCGTGCATGTTGACGCCGATGTTTTTTACTCCCAAATGGAAGAAGGATACGGATGCGTTGATCAAAGGCGCGCAGAAATTCCTTCATTACAAGCGTGATTTACTCAAGCCTGACCGCATTGACGAAATTCAATCGCGCATCGGTGATCTGAAAGCTGCTCTGAAAAGTAGCAAGCGGGATCGCGTGGATGAGTGCTCCAAGCAACTGCGCGCGACCTGTGAAAATGCCTTACCTCGTCAGGCGCAGCAGAGCTGGTTTGAGGAAAATGTGGAGGTGATCTTCGTGGCGCTCGTTGTGGCCTTGGGCATTCGCTCTTACATCATTCAGCCGTTTCGCATTCCCACGAACTCGATGTACCCGTCACTCAATGGTGTGGTGACCTCGAATCTAACGGAAGCAGAATTTCAAAAAGAAAAACCTTGGCTCGGCGGTCAAGTCTACGATTGGGCTTCAAAAGCTCGTCGCTGGCATCGCATTGAGGCTCCGACATCGGGTCGCATCGTGGCATTAGAAGATCGCTCGAAGTTGTTTTTCTCGCGCACCCGTGTGGTGTTTGATAACGGCGCCTCAGTGATTTTTCCCGCACCTGTAGGTGAAACACAGCAGGCATTGAGTGGTGGTAAGCCTTTCACCTCACCGATTGGATCAGCTTTCAATAAGGGCGAAGTCATGTTCCAAGGAACTGTCGATGGCGGTGACCTCGTGTTGGTAGACAAAATTTCCTACCATTTTCGCAAACCAGTGCGCGGTGAAGTTTTTGTATTTGATACCCTCGGACTCGAACGCAAAATCGGCAAGCACAGCTCAGGCAATACAGGTGATCAAGCCAAAGCCACGCACTACATCAAGCGGCTCTGTGGTGTGCCGGGTGATACCCTGCGCATCGACTCACCGCATCTCTACGTCAATGGTAAGATTGCGACCGAGAAAGGCATCACCAATGTCTTTCGACTCAACAATCTTGGACTAGAAGGCGGTCATGGTTACTCGTATGCACGAGGAGGTGATAGCGAAATTTTTAACTCCGAGAGCACACTCACGCTATCGGCCCAAGCTCCGCAAGGCATGCGTGAATACGCAGCTCTTGGTGATAATTCTGGCAACTCGCTCGACTCTCGTTACTGGGGCAGCGCGAAGGAATTCAATCTCGTCGGTCCGGCTCTCTTCTCGCTCTGGCCCTTCACCTCGGGCCACTGGGGATTCATCAAATGAAATCTTCGGAAATCACCCGCAAAGCGAAGTCGAATCTCGCGTTTGCTCT
>CANHKJ010000165.1 GCA_947460915.1 Verrucomicrobiia bacterium | reverse complement strand
GACGGCTCTACGAAAGCAGCATCCGCCACCACTACGCCCGAAGGACTAACAGTCAATCTTACCTACAATGGCAGCGCTACCGCACCGACGAATGCCGGAAGCTACACAGTCAACGCTACGATCAGTGATGCGAACTACCAAGGCACTGCCAATAGCACGCTAGTCATTGCGGCTGCTACTCAGACCATTGATTTCACGCCTCCTGCAAGCTACCCACTCGATGGCACGGGCTTAAGCCTCAGTGCTACGGCGAGTTCTGAATTGCCAGTGAATCTGTCGGTGATTTCTGGCCTAGTAAACTTCGAGAGCAATCAACTCGTTCCCCTGGTGGTAGGGCCTGTAACCGTTCGCGCTACGCAATTAGGTAATAGCAATTTCCTCGCAGCAGAGCCAGTCGATGTTACCATCAACATCACTCACACCTATCTCGCATCCGCATGGCGCAATCAGTATTTCAACGCCACACAGCTTGCCGATACCAGCGTTTCCGGTAGCTCCGCTGACCCGGATGGCGATGGCTTAAATAACCTGCTTGAGTATGCCTTGAATCTCAATCCCTTGATCGCAGGGCCATCACCTGTAGTGGCAACGAGAGTCACCGTAGGCGCGAATGAATACCTCGCCTTGAGCTTCCGTCGTCGACTCAAAGAAGCGGGCATCGAATATGCGCCGCAAATTTCTGATAGCCTCGATAGCTGGAACGAAGAAAGTGGTACTCCGCATTTGATTGAGTTCGGCGCCGCTATTCATAACAACGATGGCACTGAGACGGTGCAGTATCGTAGTTCTGTGCCCTTCGGTAACAGCAAAAAAGAATTCATCCGTCTCAAAGTTAGCGCACCCTAATATTATTTCACTACCTCATGGCTCGGTCACTTTCATGCGGAAAAACTCCGTGTGCTGAGGATCAGCCATGGGCTTGCGGCGGGTGATCGTCTCGCTGATTCCATCGGGATTGGCCAAGACTTCTTCCTCGCCGGTCCACACGCTTGCCGCATTGATCCACGGTTCGAGCGTGTGCGATGTTTCAGCCACATAACTCAATCCGTGATTTCCGAGAAGTCGACGATAACGGAAAACAACCTTGCGACTCCCATTGTCATCTTCCCATTCGAGTTTCGGCAGTCCCTCACGCGAGGAAACAAAGGGATTCATGCCAAAGGCATACTCTAACAAATTTACCACACCATCACCATCGGGATCAGACTGTGCGGCACCTGCAGCATTGGCCAATTGCAGATCTGTGAGAGCAAATCGTGATGCTTGCCAATTCGCGAAAGGACTGGCAGCAGGCGCAGGGACGAGCAAGGCAAGAGCACTCGAACCACCGCTCATCATCGTGGTGAGCGGGTGACCTTGCGCAAAAACATTGGCACCTACAATCGCACCCGTTACTCCATCGCGCTCCTCAATGCGTCGAATGCCTGCGATTAAATCGTTAGGCAAAATACAGCCCCATCGACCCGCTTGCCCGAGGACTTCATTGCGATAAAAAGCAGCATGACTGGCATCGGCTAAAATGCCGCTGCCCTCGACCACGCTAGCACCGATTGGTCGCGTGGCACCCACAAGATCTTGGTAGAATACCATCACATTGTGCGGCACTGCGTTAGATTGACCATATGCGGCCGATCCTTGCGTTGACGACGAACCAAAATCTAACACTTTTATGCTTGGTGTCGCCGTCAGATGAAATGCCGTGACGTCGCCAGCATTGCCGTCGTTGAGCAAGATCCGCAGCCAACCTGTGTTGCCTGCTGTGAAGAGAATGTTGTTCGTTGGCTCGATGAAAAACCATCCTGTGAAACTGCCTTGTGCATCGGTGATGAATTCCGCATGTCGTGTGAGCAAATCGGCTGCCAAAAAACGCGGTGAGCTTGTGCTTCTGACAAAGGGAACACCCCGGAAGATCATATTTCCGGCCCCTTCATTCGTCGCAGGGTCTTCGCCATCAACAAATTGCGGCGCATAGCGATAGGTGGCATTCGGCAGCAATCCTTCGATGCGCAGCAACGACGCAAAGGGCACCCGCTGCGTATTGGTGGGCGCTTCCCCTTGCATGAACGCTGGCATCACCAGAGCGGTGATCTTCGCGACACGCGTGCTGAGCAATGATGTGTCGCTGCTCAAGCCGCTCGATGTCACTGTCCACGTATAATTGCCAGGTTGGGTAATACTGAGGTCGTCAAAAACAGCAATGCCTTGCGTGGCCTGACGCGTGAGAGTGCCTATTAAGCTACCTCCCGATTCCACCAAACCTAGTGTAATGCTACCGGTATAATCTTGAGCAAGCGCGCCACTGGCGCCACGCACTTCGACGACGACAGGCGGAAAAGTGGAAGCTGCCTGCGCGTATTGCGGCAAGCTGTTGAATTTCAGCGAGCTAGCGAGCACAGGTCCCGCATTGATCTGAATGTCATCGACGCGCAATCGTGCACGAGATCCGCTCGATCCACTACGATAATAGTATTTCCAGCGGACTTCCACCAGTGGTTGATTTTCTGCTGCGATGGGCAAGTTCACAGGTCCGATCACTTGTGAGTGATTGGCTGTGGCATTGCGCACATACTCCACCGGTTGACCAAGAGAATCTAACACATCTTGATAGGCCCCCGAAGTGCCTACGCGGTATTGAAGTCGGATGCCGTAATCGCGCACATTCGGTGCAATGGTGCCTCCCGTCCAAGTGACGCGGATGTCTTGCGTGCCGGTGGTATTGAGTGAAATTACAGCTGCACCGACAAATCCAGCTCCCGGTAATGCTTGCACGTCACCGGTATTCACAAACGCCACACCTTGTGAACCCATCCCGTTGATGCGACTCTGCGAAGGCAAATTGTAGGCGAGAGGCCACGGAGTATCCATCGACGCAGCCAAGGGTGGATCGATCAACGATGTTTGCATGAAACGCATGGCCTCGGGGAATTGACCTGCCGCATTGGTATCAGCCCATTCTTGGAAAACATACGGACCACTCGCCAAGGGATGAGCGATGAAAAACGATGCATCGGCGAGAGCACTCCACGCACTTCCATTCAACAAGCGTGCTTTGACTTGTGCGTTTTGATTGATCGGAATGTTAGGCGATGATGAGGTCGTCAAAGAGGCATCAAACCAAAGGTCGGAACTGCTAGCATTCACTTGGTGAACTTCGACGGCGATTAGGTTGTCTCCATTTACCAACAAGGAAGCAGGTATCGAGAACGGTAGGACGGTAGTTTTTTCTGCCGTAACTGTCGTACTCGCTGAGGTGCTATAGGCAATCGTGCCAGTGGGCATGTTTGAGCGCGCGACCTCGGTGCCATTGACATAGACGACGGCACCATCATCGCGGGCGATGCCGAGATTGACGGTAGTAATGGCAGTGACATTGGGGATGTTAATGACTTTACGGAAATAGGTCGTGCGATATTTATTGTTCGCATTTGGCCCGAAGCTAACTGTTGTTGTCTGTCCACCACCATAGCCCAGTGGTGCAGCACCGCTTGCCCAGGTTGAATCGGAGTAGCTCATGGTATTCCAATTTGCAGCAGGCAAGGACCCTTGATCCAAGTATTTCCATGCATCACCCAAGTTGATTCGCGGGGTGGATGTGATCGTCGCTGTTTGCGCACCGGGAGCGATACCACCACCTGCGAGACGAGGATCACTGCCATCGGTCGTGTAGTAAATCGTACCCGTGCCTGAATTTAAGGTGACGACTGTTCCTTTTGCCACGCTGCCTCCATGTTGCGAAAGAGTCGGCGGATCGATCGTGGGATAGTAGTTTTGCGCTTTCAGCATCGTGAACAAATTGCTCGTTCTGTTAGGAAACAATCCCGTGCGAATGGTTTGCGCTGCGGATTCCCAATTGGTCGGTGTGCGAAAGCCCCATCGTGCGCATTCGGCAATGAGGCTATCCTGAATTTCCGTCATTCGTGCATTGAGTCGAGCCGTATTGCGTTCGGGAGTCAGTGCTCCGTTGTTGAAAAAATGCTTGTAAATTCGATCCGCTAACAACGTCTTGAAGTCGGGATGTCCCTCTGCCGCCAGAGCGCCAAAAATCCCGCCAGGCCCCGTGTTCGTTGTGCGATTCAAATTGAGCGCGGAAGTGCGCAAAAACCCATCGGCATCCGCGCTCCAAAATTTGTAGCCAGATCCAGGCTCGATCGATCCCGCACAGCGATACTCGCTTTCACAGTCTCCATAATACCAGACCAACATGAAGTCGATCAATTGTGATACGTCCACCCGATCCTTGATCGCGGCATAGGAATTGCGATTTGCACGCACATACTCCCAGGAAGCACGATTTGGTGGCTCGGGTGTGCCAATGATGAAATTGTCACCCGCATTGTCATTGCCTCGCACATTCACATAGTCATCGGTTTTTCCACCGAGATAAGCTGCGAGAAAAGAATCTTCTAGACGCTCGTGTGCATTGTATTGTCCCCAATAGACGCCGTTGATGTAAACGTGCACAAAGCGTCCATGCGGATTGAGACTGCCCATATCGAGCATGGTGTCCTCGACAAATCGATTCGCCATGTAAAAGCCGCGCTCAAGCATGTCGTGGTTGCCAGCTGTGATATCGAGCGTATCAACTTTGTCAGTTGCAGGGATCGTTCGGTCAAAGCCGCGGAATAAGGGGAGGTCGAGACTTTTCTGACCGTAGCTGGCACGGAAGCTGAGGCGATAACTTTTTTTCGCGAAATTCGTCCATGAGCCACCAACGCGATTCAGTCCTGCATTGATCTGCACGGGCGGTGAGCCATCGGGCATGATCACTTCCAACGAAGCCTCGCGTTCGTTGTAATCATCGGGTAAGGTCGGCACACTGATGCACAAGGTAGGAAGTTGTGTCAGGCCATTTTGCAGACGACCAGCGAGAGCTCCCTGTGTGTAAGTTGCATTCATCAAGGGCGAGGTCATTACACTTTGATGAAAAATGTAGCTATGCGTTGCGGTCCGTGCGGCATGATAGCCGGGCGCGATCACCCTAGCGCGCACTGTGGTGCTTCCCGTGATGTTGAGCGGCGCAGTGAAAGGAGCGCTTGGTTCACTGCCATCGAGCGAGTATAGCAACTGCCCGACGGAATTGGGATTGGTCAAGACTAACGAAAATGACGTGGTGTGAATGCCTCTGCTATGACTGAAGGTCGGAGCTGCAAGCCAACCTGTGTAGGTAGATCCATCATTCCATGCTGCGGGAGTCGGCTCCATCATCCGTAGGGAGCCATTGCGATCAGTGCCGTAGCTGATGTCATTTTCCAGAGCAGGGAAATTCATAATGGCATCCACCGTGGTCGTACCATCAGGCGCGGTTAAAATGACAGACTCACCCGCAGCAGTGAGCGCAAAGTTCGCATGCAGATTTCCCTTAGGGTCAATGCCGTCATTGCGATTCGATGCGAACACTACTAAGCTCCCATGCGCGGGGATTGATGTGCCAGCGGGAAAAACCCATTTCATCGGCACGAGGGGATTATCACTCAAGCCATAGCCCGCGAGCGACAAAGGGCTGGCATTCGGATTGCGCAATTCGATCCAATCGGATGGGTCACCATAACCATCGTCGTAGGAAAGTTGATTGTTGGCGCAGATTTCACTGATGCGCGGTGGCATCGCTTGCCCATCCACCACGACGGCAAGATGTCGAACAAAGTTTTGATCATGATCGCGGCCGACTAGCGTATATTCTGTCGAAACACTTGGGCTCACCGAAAAGGTGCCAGTGCCATTGGCGAGAGTGGCTGCACCCATGGAACTATGACTCGGATGCAGAGATACTTCAAGAATATCATCCACCGCCCAACTCAAGTCCACACTGCCGCCTGCCGTAATTTGCAACTGATTGGCTTGAAATTGAGCAATCCCTTCTTCGCCCAATGGACGGCCAAATGCCATCACTTCGCGCAAACGCAGATACCACTCGATGCCGCCATCAGGAGATGAGCGTTCTTTGTTTTCAAAACCAATGCGCACGTACCGCGCTTGGATCGGTCCTGGCAATGCGATGTCGAACAATGGTTTAGTGCCACTGAGATGTTGGGAGTAAATTGATTTGTGATTTTCATCATACAGGCGCAAGGTCGCGTGAGACAAGCGCGCTTGATTTGCCGTCGCATCGAACGGCACGGCCCGCACGGAATACAATGCTCGCGTGCTACCGAGGTCTGCTTCCCACCAACCATCGGTTGTCTGCGTTGTTGTCTCACTATGCGTTGCATAATTTCCATCATTAGCGAGCGATGCAGCGGGTAGCGTATCGACCAATCGCACCATGTAGGATGATGCATTGCGTGCGTAATTCTGCCCTGCGATCAAGGAAATGTCTGCGAAGCTAATCACATTGTCGCCATTGCCATTGAGGGCACCATTTTCCAGTGTGATGCGTATCGTCCGCGCATTGGTCAAATTACTAGGAACATCGTAGCTCCATGTCGCGCTAGCGCCGGGATTGGTCAGCGTTGTGCTCGCAAGTGTGTTATTATCATTATCGAGCACCTTGAGAGTCAGTCCACTCAAACGAGCGGGTGTGGTGCCAGCATTGTTGATTTCGATGCGATCCAAGCGCCGTGCGCGATCGAGCTTGAGCTCCCAGAATGAGCCCGCCACGTTCGTGGTTTGTGCTAGTGTTGCAGGATTCCCGTCGAGCGCATTGCTGCCGATGCTGCTGCCATTTACCGATGACTGCTTGACGGTTCCTATGCTGGCGAGATCGAGCGGACCAAACGCGGGCGAAGCATCACCGACCAGCTTCACTTCTGCGACTGCGATGCGCTGGTCGCCGAGTCCATTGGTGACGCCAGGTGGAAAATCCAAACGGACGATCCGCGCTTCCGTGTCTGCTGGCAAAAATGCTGCCCATGTGGCACCAGCAGCTAGCGAAGAAATGGTGTATTG
>CANHKJ010000164.1 GCA_947460915.1 Verrucomicrobiia bacterium | reverse complement strand
GATGATTCGTTAGATTCATTCCACGTCAACAAAGCGGGCTTTCCGCTCATCGTTGAGCAAATCATTCGCCCAACAGGACTTCTTGATCCGGTGATTCATTTGCGCGAGCTCAAGGGGCAAATTGATGAAACCATCGAGCTTTGTCGTCAACGAGTGGTCAAAGGAGAACGTGCACTTGTGACGACACTTACGAAAAAAACAGCAGAAGATCTCAGTGAGTATCTCCAAAACACGGGGCTGAAAGTACGTTACATTCATGCAGACATCGATACCGTAGAGCGTGTAGAAATTCTTCGCCAGCTTCGTGCAGGGGCCTTCGATGTCTTGGTGGGCATCAATTTATTGCGTGAAGGACTTGATCTTCCGGAAGTTTCGTTGGTGTGCATTCTCGATGCGGACAAAGAAGGATTTTTGCGCAACGACACCTCGCTGATTCAGACGGCAGGCCGCGCAGCTCGTCATGTGAATGGCGAGTGTTACTTGTTTTGCGATACGGTGACCGACTCGATTCAAGCATTGCTGAACATCACCGAATCGCGCCGTGCCCGACAGCTTGCCTTCAATGAAAAACATGGCATCACCCCCCAAAGTGTTGTGCGACCGATCCAAGAATCGCTGCAAACGGCTGTGCCACAAATGAGTAGCAGTGCGGACGATATGCTAAAAGTTTCTGAGGGTGAAACGGTTTACAACAAGGAACATGTCATCGCGCAACTTGAGGCGCAAATGCGTGAGGCATCAGCGCAGCTTGAATTCGAACTCGCTGCTCACATACGCGATCAAATCAAAGCCTTGCGAGAAAATGCACCACCGCCCCAAGTAAAAACTGTCAACTATAAGCGGAAGAAGTGAGGCCTTTACATTTGATTCATTACGTTTGATAGTCATATGTCTTTTCTCGGTTGCAAGGCTGCGAAAGTGTGGCATGAATGAGGCATGGAAAATGCGAGCATTGGGGTGATTGGAGTAACGGGATTCGTTGGGCGCTACTTGGCGCGAAGTTTGGCGCAAAAGGGGTATCGAGTGGTGGGATTTAGCCGCGCGGGCAAAGGCGTTTGTGAAGGCGTAGCAGAGTGGCGGAGCTCGCAGGATCTTGATTTTTCAGGCTTGCATGGTTTGGTGAATTTGGCTGGCGAGCGGATTGATCAGCGCTGGACAGAGGCAAATCGTGTGAAATTTGCGGAGAGTCGGGTGTGCATTACGCAACAGATTGTGAAGCAGTTATCGGCCATGGAAGTGGGGCAACGGCCTAAGGTCTGGATCAATGCCTCGGCGGTGGGTTTTTACGGAGATCGGGGAGATGAGTTGTTGCCAGAATCTTCAACAGCGGGCGCTGGGTATTTGGCTGATTTGTGTGTGGACTGGGAAAAGGCGACAGCGGGTGTGGATCAGTTAGGCGTGCGCTGCGTCATGGTGCGGATCGGCATGGTGCTTGGGCGTGGTGGGATGGCCTGGGATCGACTGAAACGAGTTTTTTCGTTAGGCGGTGGTGCACGTTTAGGCTCAGGCCGGCAGTGGATGCCATGGATTCACGTCGAGGATTTGGTTGCGGGGATCATTTTTTCGATCGAGACGCAAACCTTGAGCGGCTCTGTCAATGGGGTGGCCCCTCATCCGGAGAGAAACGCAGATTTCACCAAAAAGCTCGCATCGGCATTGCGGCGGCCGGCCATCTTTGTGGCACCGGGTTTTGCCTTGCGTTTGGTTTTTGGTGAATTTGGAGATTTTTTGTTAGGCGGGCAACGATGTGTGCCACATGCATGGATTCATGCGGGTATGTCTTTCCGCTATCCGCGATTGGAGGATGCCCTAACAGATTTGGTGTAATGAAGAGGAGTCGCACGGGGGGATAGTGCGATGTCGGATGTTAGCGGATTACGCTAATTACATGTTCGCGAGGATAGCGAGCTTTGGGTGCCGTGGCGTATTTGTCATCGCTGCTACGGATGCCTAGGGCGCAAGCGACTACGGTTTTGTAGCCCGTGCCGGAGAGACCTAGAACTTGATCGTAGTCGGAAGGAGATATGCCTTCGAGCGGACAGCTATCGATGTTGAGCACGGCGGCGGCTGTCATGAGTTGACCGAGAGCGATGTAGACTTGGCGCGTATTCCATTGCTGCATCGTAGCGGCATCCATGGCTCCAGTGAAACCGTGGATCATGCCTTGCAATGGGGCGAGTTTATCGAGCGGGGTTGATTGCACTTCAGCAAGGCGCGCGATCCATTGGCTGATGTCGGCCTCGCTGATACTCTCCTTGACGCAGAGCACGACGAGATGTGAGGCGTCAGTGACTTGCGGTTGATTCCAGGAGTAGGCCTTGAGTTGCTCACGGATTTCTGGATTCTCGACGATGAGAAATTTCCACGGCTGAAGCCCGAAGGACGATGGGCTAGTGTGGAGGGCGTTGGTGAGAGCCTCGACTTGCTCATCGCTGAGCTTGCTGTTGGCATCAAAGGATTTGGTGGCGTAACGCCATTGCAGGGCTTGTGTGAGTTCAGTTGTTGTCATGATTTTTTCGTTAAAGGAAATGTTAGGCTTCAAGTTCGAGTTGATAGCGGGGGAGTGAATGGTCAATATCGCGGCTCCATGCATCGATCCCGCCCTGCAAGACGCGGGTGTTTTTCATGCCGTGGCCAAGAAACCACGCGCAGGTATCGAGTGCGTTCTTACCTTGATGGTCGTAGAGAATGACGGCTTGGTCAGGATCGCGGGCGAAGAGTTTTTGCTGGAATTCCTGTGTCAAAAATTCGCTAGGTTCGATGCGGACGGCATCATGTTCCTCACGCGTGCGACAATCTAACAGCAATGGGGCTGGGGATTCTCTCATAAGTTCGCGCACTTCCGCAGGTGTGAGCAGCAATGCTTGATCATGAGCGTGAGCAGCTTGAAGGTGCAGGATCATTTCATCGGGATCGATGTCGCCATTGCGCAGACACAGCGAACCGAGAGTTTCATTGGGTGAAAAACCACAGGACTGGCAGCCACCGAGATGGTAGCGAGCAAAGAGGGCGCGCCGTGCTCCGGGCAGGGCGTCGAGAATTTCGCCCATGGGGCTGTTTGGAGTAATGGTCATGGTCGCGGCGCAGAAAGATAATCAGATCGCATGCAATTGCAAAAAATTACGCTGTTTCTCGGAAGAAATTTATGGCATGCTGCGTGAGAGACAATGAAAGAAGATGATGAATTGAAAATCCCGCTGCTGCCGAACTTGATGACGGCTGGTAATTTATGCTGCGGATTTCTTGCGGTACTGTCGATTTTCTACGGCGTGATGGAGGCCTCGAAGAGCGGGACATACGATTTTCTCTTGGCTAAAAAATATTACGAGACAGCGATTTTGCTGATTTTTGGTTCGTGCATTTTCGACCTTCTCGATGGTCGCATGGCGCGTCTTACTGGGCAAGATTCTCCCTTCGGTCGAGAATTCGACTCGCTCGCGGACATTGTATCCTTCGGTATGGCTCCGGCGATGTTAATGGCTAAAGCGGTGCTGTTTCCACTGCCGAACAATGTAGGATGGGGCATTGCGCTCTTGTATTTACTCTGTGGGGCGATGCGTTTGGCTCGCTTCAATTGTCTCGCGGTGATGCCCAAGAAACCGGGTGACAATGGGGATTTTATGGGCATCCCGATTCCGATGGCTGCTGGCTTTATCGCATCGTTGACGATTTTGATCATCAATGTCCAAGAAAACGACAAGGATATTGGGCCTTGGAAATACGTGCTCGCGGCTGCGATGTTCGGCATTTCTTTGCTAATGATGAGCAAGGTCCGCTATCCTAGCTTCAAGAAAGTTGACTTTCGCACCAAAGGTTCGATCTGGACGGTGGTTCCCATCGTGCTGGTGTTAGTATTGATGGTTCGCTATCGCTATCAAGCCCCTGTTGTTCTATTTAGTCTTTATTTGGTCTATGGTCTGGTGCGACCATTAATTTCGAAGCGTTTGCAAAAAGACATCGAGTGGGACGACGACGAGGAACCGGAAAACATCGAGGAAAAGCCTGAGCGTGAGTGAGATTCGTTTGATCGTCGGTCTGGGTAACCCCGGGCGCGAGTATGAAAATACTCGGCACAACATCGGCTTTATGGTGCTGGATCGGCTGGCTCAGCAAGGGCGCACGCCATTTGAGCCTGCTGCCAAATGGGAATGCGCCTATGCCAAACGACCCCAGGATGGAAGTTTATTGGTCAAGCCGCTGACATTCATGAATCTCAGTGGTCGTAGCATCGGTAAAATCATGCGTTTTCATAAATGGAGCCCAGAACAAATGTTGGTGGTCTATGATGATGCAGCGCTCGACCTTGGGCGACTGCGGATTCGCGAAAAAGGTTCACATGGCGGACACAATGGTGTGCGTTCACTGATCGAGCATCTCGGTACCGATGTATTCCCGCGCATCAAGGTAGGCATCGGATCCGGGGGCGAAAAGGCGATGGTTGGCCATGTTTTGGGCAAATTTCTCGAATCAGAGCAAGAAACTTTGCAAAACATGCTTGCCATGGCGGCAAATGCTGTGCATGATGCGCTCTCCCGAGGCGTTGCCGCCGCGGCAAATCTCTATAACACAATAGGTAACACTAAAGGCAATCAAACACTCAATAAGTCAAATGAGCAGGAAATATGAAGGAATCGTAGTTCTCAATACCAAGGGAACTGAAGGCGGCGTAGAAGATCTCGTCAGCGTAGTATCGAAAGAAATGCAGGCAGAAGGTGCTACCATTACTGAAACCCAAGACATGGGCCGTCGCAAGTTCGCCTACAACTCCGATCATATGGAATCTGGTCACTACATCAATTTCCAGTTCACTGCTGAGCCTTCTTCCATCGAGAAAATCAAAGGTCGTCTGCGTCTCAACAATCAGATTCATTTGCAATACTATCAACGCGCGTAAGGTGTTCTTCTGAACATTTTTCTTGACCCGTTGGTCTCACATTGTAGAATTCAAGCGTTATGGCGAATCTCAATAAAGTACTTCTGCTAGGAAATCTCACACGTGATCCTGAGCTCCGCTACACTCCTAAGGGAACTGCAGTGGCCGACATCGGTGTGGCGATCAATCGCGTTTGGAATAACGAGCAGAACCAACGGCAAGAAGAAACGACGTTTGTGGACATCACTTTGTGGGGGCGCCAAGCCGAAATTGCTCAGCAGTATCTTACCAAGGGCCGCGGTGTTTTCATCGAAGGGCGCTTGCAGATGGACACTTGGGAAGACAAAGCTTCGGGTCAAAAACGCAGCAAGCTTAAGGTCGTTGCCGAGAACCTGCAATTCATGCCTGATGGCAAAGGAAATGCGGGCGGTGGCGTAAGTGCAGTTCCTGTTTCAGGTGGCATGCAGCAATCTCGACCACCTTCGGGCATGCCTATGGGTGGTTCCTCTGCAGAGGGCTCCGCATTCCACGAGGAAGAAGACGATATTCCTTTCTGATCCTTGAAATGAGCGCGGAATTCATTCCGCATATCAAAAAAGCGCGGACGAAACTCCGCGCTTTTTTGATTTTCTATAGTTCGTGCGTATTTCTAACATGAACACGAACCACAGCAGCGTGAGGTTTTGAGTTCTGCGAGGCGTTTTTCGATGGCGAGTGAAGCTGGGGTCACGGCGAGGCCGCCGAGAGAGGTGCAGCGATGTTCCCGCGGCATGCGATCCGATACAGCTTTGGCGGCATCGATGACTTGGTCTAGTGGGATCAAAGGATCAAAATCCGCGAGCGCAAGATTTGCGCAAGAAAGAGCATTGCTCGCGGCCATAATGTTTTTGCCGAGACAGGGGGCCTCAACGCGATTGGCGATGGGATCGCAGATCAGGCCTAACATGCTCTGGAAGGCCATGGATGCGGCGGCGATGGCTTGGTCGCGCGTGCCACCTGCCAAGGTCACTAAGGCGGCTGCGGCCATGCATGATGCTGAACCTCCTTCGGCTTGGCAGCCACCAACTTCGGCGGCAAAGGTCCAGCGTGTGGCAATAAAAACGCCGATCAAGCCTGCTGCGAGCATGGCTTTGGCCATTTCCATTTCATCGAGGTCCATGCATTCGGCCATCGCGATGACAGCTCCGGGCAAAGCGGCACAGGCTCCAGCTGTGGGCGCGGCAACGATGACACCCATGCTGCTTTTGACTTCCATCAAGGCGGTCACATAGAGCAATACGCGATTCAAGGCTCCGCCATCGAGCAGTCGACCTGCATTCATCAGTTGCTGAAATTTTCCGCTCTGATGGTGCAGAACGCGGTCTTCGTATTCTGTTCCCGCAATACCACTGGCGATTGATTTTCGCAGGATGCGCACAATATCGACCATTTTGGCGAGAATTTCCTCCTCCCCAATGCCTCCGCGTTGCCGTTCGTAGTCAATGGCCAATTGCCAGAGCGGCGTGTGCTTTGCTGCATCGTGTTCGAGCATGGCCGCGCAGCTATCGAAGGGCACGTGCATGTTCTTCCGCGACGGCACAGGAAGGACAGGGGACAGATATTTCACTGCGATGGGTTTCAGTCGATCAATCACATCCGTGGTGAGAAAACTCTGGGCTTTGACCTGTAAGATCGTCGTTTCACCAGCACTGTGGCGAATGATTTCGTCGGCTTCCCCATCCAGTTCGGGAGCATCCTTGGGCAACCACAACAAGGTCTCGTGGTAGCCACCGTCCATGTGCAGCGGTAGCCCATCGATCGACAAAACCTCGATCATCCCGCCGCCGGTGGAGATGGCGATGAGCGAATGTTGCTCGCGGGCGTTGCTGAGCGTGAGACGATAGGTGTTTGGATGTGGGTCGCCGACGTCCACGGTTTCGATGCGCAGGGCGATGCCTGCATCTGCTAGTGCCTCCGCCGAGTTGGGCAAGCGTTCGTCATCGGCATCCCAGCCGAGCAAACCACCGAAAAGCCCCATGTCACTGCCTTGGCTATCGTGTGTGGTGGG
>CANHKJ010000163.1 GCA_947460915.1 Verrucomicrobiia bacterium | reverse complement strand
GTTCTAACAGCTGCGCGAACGGATACGAACATCGTAGCAAATCTCAGCGTGACTGCGACATTCGCGATCAACCAATACACGGTAAATTACACTGCTGGAGCAAACGGAACGCTCACGGGAAATGCTGCGCAAACTGTCAATCACGGATCAAACGCCAGCACTGTGACTGCAGTTCCGAATCTTGGCTATCGCTTCGTTTCTTGGAGCGATGGCGTTCTTACAGCAGCGCGCACGGATACGAACATTCAGGCAGCGCGCAGTGTGACTGCGACATTCGCAATCAATCAATACGCGGTAAATTATACCGCTGGAGCAAACGGAGCGCTCACGGGAAATGCCTCGCAAACTGTCAACCACGGCTCTGACGCCAGCACTGTCACTGCTGTGCCGAATTCTGGCTACTCCTTCGTTTCTTGGAGCGATGGCGTTCTTACTGCGGCGCGAACGGATACGAATCTCCTAGCGAACCACAGCGTGACTGCGACATTCGCGATCAATCAATACGCGGTAAATTATACCGCTGGAGCAAACGGAACGCTCACGGGAAATGCTGCGCAAACTGTCAACCACGGCTCTAACGCCAGCACTGTCACTGCGGTTCCGAATGTTGGTTACTCTTTCGTTTCGTGGAGTGATGGGGTTCTCACGGCTGCGCGCACCGATACGAATATTCAAGCCGCACGCAGCGTGACTGCGACATTCGCGATCAATCAATACGCGGTAAATTATACCGCTGGAGCAAACGGAACGCTCACGGGAAATGCTGCGCAAACTGTCAATCACGGATCAAACGCCAACACTGTCACTGCGGTTCCGCATTCTGGCTATCACTTCGTTTCTTGGAGTGATGGTGTTCTGACGGCAGCACGTACAGATACGAATCTCGTAGCGAACCTCAGCGTGACTGCGACTTTCGAGATGGACCCTTATCATGCGTGGATCAACTCTTTCGCCCTCATCACCAATCCCGCTGATCGGGAGCCGAATGCGGATCCAGATCATGACGGGCTGGCTAATTCGATCGAGTTTGTGACTGGTAATAATCCCTCTCTGCCTACTGCGGGTAACGTGATCACTTCTACTGTTGGAGCAACAAATGTCGTGTTCCAATTCGAACGGGTGAAAGCAGCGAGCGCCGCAGGCTTTGTTTCGAACATCGAACTCTCAGTAGATCTTGCCAGCAGCTCTTGGGCTACGGCGGATGTAGGTATGATTTCGATTATCGACAATGGCGCTGTCGAAACGGTTACGGTAACCGTTTCGCGCCCAATCACTGGTCAATTGTTCGCCCGACTTCGGGTGACCGCTCCATGACGTTTCTGTTGAGGGGAGACTAACAATTTCCCCTAGCAAAAATCATTTCATTTGTAGGATGATCCTCACGGGATGTCCTTTCTGCGGTAGCTTTGCAGCGTTTGGGCTGTGGATTTCATCATTGTCTCGAGTCGCGCCAGGATTGTTCAAGAGGGCGTCATCGTCGCGAATGATCGAGATGATTGATGCACTGCGGGTGGCGGCAAAGACTCCGTCCGCTTCGATTCGCGATCCATTGTAGAGCCACGCGCCGGGCGGAAGAGTTGCTGAAATCACTTTAGTCGAGGGATCGATCAGATTAACAGTTTCATTCAGGAAAATTTTTTCTGGAGGGCCGTTGCGATCCCACTCGACCGTGATCACTGCTGCGCATTCGCGACGCACGGTAGCGGCGGAGTTTTGTGGTCCGAGATCGGCCGCGGGCTTTACCTTGAGCAGCAAGGCTGCGAAGTGGATATCCTGTGCCTCAGCTTGGGTTGTAAAAACTGACTCGTGCACCTTCCCCTTGCTGCCAACAAGCATATATTCCACAGCGCCTTCTCGCATGTTGACTTCCGCAGGGATGGTGATGGTACGTGATTTCGAGTCGAACAATACCGTTCCGATGGAGAAACGTCCGCCACCGAGATCCACAACCATCGGCTTCACTTCTTGTTTTGGTGATGGCTCCGATAATGGAAGTACTTGCTTATTTTTCTCTGTAGCACTTGCTTCCACCACTGCTGGCATTTTCTTGTTAGGTTCTTGCGAGTGATGCGTTAGAAAATACCATGCTCCCACCATTAGCCCAACGAATAACACGGCGACAACGAATGCAGCGCGGCGGGAAATGGTAAATTGGCAAATAGGATAAATCGACATGCAGAATTCGGTAAGCTTGAATGGTTCAGACGTGACGACAAGTTTCTAGGATCACTTAGCTACAGCTTTTGTCTACTCAATAGAAGCGATGCCGTAGTAGCATTTCGTCGGATTTGGTCAAGGTTTTTATACTCTGGATTCACGCATTACATCGAGTGATTTTCATTGATGTTCTTAATATTTATGCAGCGTGTAACATTGAGTTTTTGTTAGGTTTTCGCATTTTTTCTATTTTTTATAGAGCTTAGGGCGTAACCATTTTTTTCGTAAGATAACCGTCGTGAAATTCATTGCCTTGATCGAAAAGAACATGGCCAAGGAGGGGAGTTGTGAGATTTTTTTTCAAAGATCAGCGATGGCATCATAGTCCCGATGGTTCTGCGAGTGCGCGCTTCGTTGAGTTGCTCGGTTTGATGAAAGAGGTAGTATTTTTGCCATGTTGTAGAAGCGGAGTAATCTCCTCAATCTGA
This sequence comes from Verrucomicrobiia bacterium, assembly GCA_947460915.1. Lineage (GTDB taxonomy): Bacteria > Verrucomicrobiota > Verrucomicrobiia > Verrucomicrobiales > Akkermansiaceae > UBA956. The sequence goes on along the minus strand of CANHKJ010000163.1, from coordinate 4,283 downwards.
ATGTGAGTGTAAGGAATGAGCTGATTTGTGCGTAGCTATCTTGATGAAATTGTGGAGAAAGATTCTTAGCTTGTTGAGTGTGTCTTTCGCCTCCATGGCTCTTGTTTATGCGGAGGAGTCTAAAGTTATCAGAGCTTTGGACATTGCGCCTGTCTGGTCAGCGCATCCGGTAGGGTTTTGTTTGCTTACGCATGCGCCGCACCAGTATGTCGCTTACTATGATGCGCAACGTCGGATGACAGTGGCGCAGCGCAAGCTTGATGAGGAGAAGTGGACCTATACGGTACTACCTGTGACTACGGGCTGGGATAGCCACAACTATGTGACGATGGCGATCGATGCCGCGGGGTATTTGCATCTCAGTGGTGATTTGCATTGCGTGCCGTTGAAGTATTTTCGCAGCGAAAAACCGCACGATGCGGCATCGCTGAAGAAGGTGGATCAGATGACGGGAACGGAAGAATCGCGCACGACCTATCCGAAGTTTTTTACGGGCCCGGGCAATCAGTTGGTCTTCATGTATCGCGACGGCAGCAGTGGCGATGGTAACCAGATTTTCAACGTCTATGATGTCAAAACACAAACGTGGAAGCGCCTGTTAGATCGACCGCTGACCGATGGGGAAGGGCAGCGCAATGCGTATTTTTGCGGGCCGGTTTTAGGGCCTGATGGTTACTATCATATTTCGTGGGTGTGGCGTGAGACGCCAGATGCCTCGACCAATCACGACTTGAGTTATGTGCGCAGCAAGGATTTGCAGAAATGGGAGACAGCGGAGGGGAAAGTATTGGCGTTGCCGATTCGACTCAATGATGGTGCCACGATTGATCCGGTGCCTGTGCAAGGCGGGATCATCAATGGCAATCATAAGATTGGCTTCGATGCTCAGAAGCGTGTGACCATTTCGTATCACAAGAATGATCAGAAAAAACACACCCAACCCTGGATCGCTCGGTGCGAGAATGGTGTGTGGAAGTTTCATCAGGTGACTGACTGGCCGTGGCATTGGGGTTTTTCGGGCGGCGGCACATTGAATTTTGCCGTCCGCCTCGGAGAGGTGACGGTGCAGGACAACGGGAGCTTGACGATGAATTATCGGCACCCTGAATTCGGATCGGGTGTGTGGGACTTGGATCCACAAACCTTGCGTGCTCGGGGAAAAGCCACACTGCCTACCTCACCGAAAAGCTTTTCTAAGATCGAGGGGGATTTTCCTGGGCTGCGCGCAAAGATGTCGGGAGACGAGGGCGTAGTCACGAGCAAAGATTCTCGTTATATTTTGCGTTGGGAAACGTTGCAGGCGAATCGTGATCAAGCCATTCCTGAACCATGGCCGAAGCCGTCGATGTTGCGCTTGTATCAAATCGCACCATGAATGAAAGGATCAGGCCTGAGTCAATTGATACAACTCGCGCAAGTAGGGAAGGGAATAAATGCCCGTTGAGTGACCATCTTGCCAGAAGAGTTGCACGGCGTAGCCGCCGACGGGGGTGATTTGTCGCAAGACCATCGAGTGCTCGTTGTATTCTTTCGTAGGGCGCACGACGCGGCCAAGGGCGTCGGGCTCACCTTGGCAGGCGGCACAAGGACAAGCGCGACGCAGCATCGGCAGGGGTAGGTAGATTTCTACGCCGTCATTGAAGGTGAGGCAGAGTTCTTCCATGATCACGGCCATGGTTTCGATGCGAAGTTGCTCCATGCGCGAATCTAGGCAGGGATTTGGGCAAAGGCAATGGGTTTTCGGTGAGTTGGAAGCGAATGATTTGGATTCGGTTGCAAAAAGCTCGTGGCGGAGGAATCTAACGAAACGCAAAGGCGCGGAGTTCGCAGATAAAATCGCGGAGTTTTTTTGAGTCGGATGTGATGACAGCAGGGTGATTGGGTCTTGCGGGAAATTTCATCAGATGGGGATTGTTTGCTCTGGGAAGAATTTTTTGATTGCATAGTAGGGCTGGATGGAGGACATGCTGTGGGCATGGAGGCACACGAATGGCGCGAGAAAACAGAAGAGGGCACGCGGTATTTTCGCGCGACGCATCATGCTGGTGGATGGAAATTTCAGAAAACCCTGAAGACTGATCCTGACTGGGAGCAGATTCCTCATCCCGATGCAGAGTTGTGGATGACGCTGCGGGATATTTTGTGGAAGCGTTATCAGCGCAAGCGTGGCTCATACGCCATCATTGAGAAAATTGATAAATTGTTAGAAAAAGACTTCGGTATCAAACCCGATGGCGACAATGAATGAACGGACGGATCAATGGCTCGCGTGGGATCGCACGCACTGCTGGCATCCATTCACGGAGCAGGGTGCTTGGTGTGACCCTTCGCATGAGCCCTTGGTGATCGAACGCGGAGAAGGCGTCTGGCTGTGGGACAGCGAGGGGCGCAAGTATTTCGATGGCAATGCCTCGATCTGGACGAACCTTCATGGTCACGCGCATCCAGAAATTAATGCTGCACTGACGGCGCAGTTGCAGTCGATCTCGCATAGTTCGTATCTAGGTCTCGCCAATCCGCGTGCCTCGGAATTGGCGGCGCGCTTGTGCGAATTGTTTCCCAAAAATACCTTAGAGCGCGTGTTTTTTTCCGATGATGGATCGACGGCGGTCGAGTGTGCATTGAAAATGGCCTTGCAGTATCGCATGCAAACGGGCGAGCCAGAACGCACGCGGATTTTGGCCTTCGATCAAGCCTATCATGGTGATACGATGGGAGCCGCTGCGCTGGGGGGAGTCTCGCGATTTTTTGAACGATTTCGCAGTTTTGGCTTAGCTGTTGATTTTATTGCTTCGGCAGATGAGTTGCCAAACGTCGATGCGAAGCGCTATGCGGCGGTGGTGATCGAGCCGATCGTGCAGGGAGTCAATCAGATGCGCATTTGGTCTGTGGGCATGTTGCGTGCATTGCGCGAGTGGTGCGATGCGCATGATGTGCATTTGATTCTGGATGAAGTGATGACCGGCTTTGGCAGGACGGGAAAACTTTTCGCGTGCGAGCATGAGCAGGTGATTCCTGATTTCCTGTGTTTGGCAAAAGGTCTGACAGGCGGATACTTGCCCCTTGCTGCGACGCTGACGACGGAAAAGATCTATCGTGCTTTTCTCGGTAAGGAGAATGTTTTCTACTATGGTCATAGTTTTACGGCAAATCAGCTGGGCTGTGCGGCGGCCCTTGCAAATTTGGAAATTTTGCGTCGGGATTATCCAGCGGAAGTGTTAGCTGAAAAATCTGCGGTGTTTGGAGAAATTCTGCAACGGGGATTGGCGGATCTCGCGCAGGTGTATCAAGTGCGTCACTGTGGGATGTTGGCGGGGATCGAGCTTCGCGAAGTAGATGGCAGGTCCTTTTCTGACGAGGATGGCATCGGAGCAAAAGTCTGCGTGAAAGCGCGTGAATACGGGCTGATCACTCGACCAATTCTCGATACGATTGTGTTGATGCCGCCATTGTGCAGCACGGAAGAAGAGCTGGAATTTGCGGTTTCGGCGCTGCGAACTGCCATTAGCGCGGTGTTTTTTTCGAAAAAATGACATTTTTCCTACCTGACAGCTTGCCAATCGCCCAGAACCTTCTACGCTCGCGCGCGTGACTTGGCACAACGTCTGCTCTCTGGAGCAGCGGGCAGACAGGTCTGCAATTCTTTTTCGATCACATTCATGAACACACTTCGCACATTTACGACCGGCTCCGGAACTGAAGGAAAATACTATTCTCTCCCCGCGCTTGCAGAGCAGGGGTATCCGGGCATTTCTCGCCTCCCTGTCTCGATTCGGATCGTGCTGGAAAGCTTGTTGCGCAATCATGATGGCTTGAAAGTCACCGACAAGGATGTGGCCAATCTGGCGGCATATTCGGCAACGAATCCTGGCGATTATGAAATTCCTTTCGTGGTGGCGCGGATCGTGTTGCAAGACTTCACGGGTGTGCCCTTGTTGGTGGACCTCGCAGCGATGCGTTCGGCCGTGGATCGCATGGGCAAGGATGCCAAAATGATCGAGCCACTGGTGCCCGTTGATTTGGTGGTGGACCACAGCGTGCAGGTTGATTTCGCCGGCACGGGTGATTCGCTTTCACGCAACCTTGATTTGGAGTTCCATCGCAACCGTGAGCGCTATGAATTCCTGAAATGGGGCGAGCAAGCATTTGATACCTTCAAAGTGGTGCCTCCAGGCATCGGCATCGTGCACCAAGTGAACTTGGAGTTCTTGGCGAAGTGCGTGTTAGAAAAAGAAGGCGTATTTTATCCTGATACCTTGGTCGGCACCGACTCGCACACCACC
>CANHKJ010000162.1 GCA_947460915.1 Verrucomicrobiia bacterium | reverse complement strand
TTCGGCGCGAAGCTTCAGCGCACGGTGATCGTGAGCATGCATGAGGAAATTTATTACGCGCGGGTGATTTTTCAGGTCGAGAATGAGCTGCAGGAAAAAAAGATCGTCGAGCTCGATGCGCGGCCCAGCGACTGCATCGCGCTCTCGGTGCGCGTGGGTGCGCCGATTTACGTCGTGGCTGAGCTCTGGCACAGCCTAAATGATGTTTCGCAGACCCTCGAAGACATGCGCCGCGAGGCCGAGGGCTCTTAGAAAACAGATTGCGCTTTACCAGCAAGGAAGACAAACGTTACAGTGGCTCTTTCCTACTCTATGACTGCTGTTGAAGTGCATTACCCGTATTGGTGCTGGGCGACATTTTTTGTCGTCGTTTTCCTCGCCTTGTTTGTCGATCTTGGTATCGCGAATCGAAAGTCCCACGTGCCCTCGCGCAAGGAGACATTCATCTGGAGCACCGTCTGGATCTCACTCGCCTTGCTTTTCAATGGCTTTGTCTACTGGGCCGTCAGTCATGCCAATGGCCCCGATCTTGGATTTCTCAAGGCCAAGGAATTTCTCACCGGCTACTTGATCGAGCTCTCGCTCTCCGTCGACAACCTCTTCGTGTTCTTGCTGATCTTTGGTTTCTTCAAAGTACCCAAGGAGTTCCAACATCGCGTGTTGTTCTGGGGCATCATCGGTGCCTTGGTGATGCGCATGATAATGATCTTCACGGGTGCCGAGTTGGTGGAGCGGTTCCACTGGATTCTTTATGTGTTCGGCGCCTTCCTCTTGTGGACGGGCTTGAAAATGTTCGGTTCCGATGACGATGGCTTCAATCCGGAGGAAAGCCGCATGATCACTTTCATTACGCGCTTTGTTCGCATCTCGCGCCAATACGATGGCAACAAATTTTTCGTCACCATGGACGGCGTGCGCACAGGCACTCTGCTGCTGTTGGTACTGATCGTGGTCGAGCTCTCAGACGTGATGTTTGCTGTCGATTCCATCCCTGCGATCTTCGGCATCACCACCGATAAATTCATCGTCTATACCTCGAATATTTTTGCGATTCTCGGCTTGCGGACCTTTTTCTTCCTGCTCGCCGATCTTGCAGATCGCTTTCATTTGCTCAAGTTCGGCCTCGCCTTCATCCTGAGCTTCATTGGTGTGAAAATGCTTCTTCCTCTTGTCGCAGCAGGTGTATTGCGTTGGGGTGGAGCTGTTGGTGAGACAGGATTCATGCACTTCGTGCAACGCTATGCCAACCATGAGTTCCAACAAAACATGATCAACATCTCGCTCGGCGTGGTGGTCTTTGCGTTGATTCTTTCGATCGTTCTTTCGCTCATCATCAAGCCCAAGGAAGAGACAGAAACGATCGCAAGCGCCGAGTAATTGTTGCGGCCATGTTGATTGCTTTTCACAAGCCCTTCGATGTGCTCTCGCAGTTCACTCGTGAGCTTCCCGAGCATCGAACGCTGGCGGATTTTTCCTTTCCAAAAGAAGTATATCCGATCGGTCGGCTCGACCGCGATTCTGAAGGGTTGCTGTTGCTAAGCGATGAAAAATCGCTCGTCGATCGACTCCTGCATCCACGTCACGAACACCCACGCACCTACTGGGTGCAAGTCGAGGGCACACCTAACGAAAAAAGTCTTCAGGCTCTGCAAAATGGCAGCCTAGTGATCCAAGGACACCGCGTTGCTAAAGCCCAGGCCGAGGTATTTTCCACCGAGCCCTTGCCGGCGCGCGAACCGCCAATCCGCTATCGCGCCGCCATTCCCACAACGTGGCTCGCGCTCACTTTGATCGAGGGGAAAAACCGCCAAGTCCGCCGCATGACCGCAGCCGTAGGTCTGCCGACGCTGCGCCTGGTTCGCGCGAGCATTGGCCGTTTTTCGTTAGGCGATTTACCAAGTGGCACATGGAAAGAACTCGATGCAGAGGAACGTGACTTGGTTTTAGGCAGCGCTTAATTCTATAGCGGAAAAGGGAATGGTGAAATACAGCCATTTTAACGACGGATTTAACGGATTTACGGATAAGACTATGCCTAATATTTGAAATTTTCGATTCAGTGAAAAAGTTAATAAGTGATTGCTTCTTTCCTCTCATAAAATCAGTACAATCTGTCAAATCCGTCGTTTCTATTTTCCTAATAAGGATTAAGCTTGGCATTTCAGCGGAGGCTGCTTTGATCGAGCCCGATGTTTCAGACCAAGCAACTTAGCGAAGAACAAAAAGCCACCATCCACCAATGGGCAGAGGACGGTGCGACCATGGCCGATATTCAGCGCCTCGTCAACGAGACTTGGGAGATCCGCATCACCTACATGGATACTCGTTTTCTGATTCTCGATCTGGGAATCACGCTCAAGCAAGAAGTCAAAGAAGAGCCGAAAAAAGAAGAACCCACCGATGCCGTGCTGGATGAAGATCCTAGCAGCGTGCAAGTGGATCGCGATGCCATCGTCATCCCCGGCATGCTTTACAGCGGCAAAGTCGTTTTCAGCGATGGAGCCCGTGCCATGTGGTATGTCGACGAAACAGGCCGCCTTGGCCTCGATCCCGATACTCCGGGCTATCGTCCGACACCAGAAGACATCGCCGTTTTCCAAAACGAGTTGAAAAAACTTCTGCGCTAACGTCAAAGGCGCGCCTGATCTCGGCGACTGCGCACGAAGAGAAAGCCGACCCACAACAATGCCACCGCGGTGATCAGCCACGGAAACAGCCAGCCCACTCGGACATAAATTGTCTGATCCGTGCGTCGATGCAAGGTGCCTTCCAAGATGGCATCTTCCATCATTGGCACCGTGGCAATGCGTTTGCCTGAGGGATCGATGATTTGAGACAATCCTGACGAGGCACAAACCGCCATCCAGCGTCGCGTTTCTGCCGCACGCAAGCGAAACATTTCCGCATGCTGCCAGTGCTGGCGTCGCGTCCAGCGCTCGGCATCCAACGAGGGGACCAAAAACATCTCCGCACCATCTGCCGCCATGCGTCGCGCGATTTCCGTGTAGTCGTTGTCAAAACAGATCGGCGTGCCGATGCGTCCCCATGGCGTGTCGTGCGCTCGTGCTTCTTTTCCTTGCTCACCATCATTCATGAAATGCACCGGCCGATTTTTCTGATGCGTGCCCAGCAAGCCCGATCCATCCACGCTCAATGCTTCATTGATGACAGTGCTCTTAGACCCCGCGCGATATTGCCCAAAGACAAACATCGCATTTCTCTCCGCAGCAAGTTGTTTCACTCGATCAAGCTGACTGCCTTCATTGCGATCAAACTTCGTCACGCGCACATCTGCCGAGGTCGAGGCCTCAGGCCAAAGAAAAATCCCGTCATGAAATTCAGATTTCTGCGCTTCCTCAAAGTAGGTGTAAAAATCCAGGTTTTCACTTTGGTGCAACCTCACGCGAACCGCCTCGCCATCACCCGATGGCACATGCGCGGGAAATTGAAAAAGCACCATGATGCTCGCCACCACCATGAGCCTCACCATGCGATGTTGATTCCCTAACAAAAACATCGCCGCAGCAAGTGTTGCGAGAAAGGAAACACCATAAACACCGATAAACGGAGTCAGCACATTCGGACCCATCGCCGTTCCTGCCGTCATCCACGGAAAGCGCAACCAAAACCACTCACAGCGAAAATACTCAATCGCCGAGCAACAGAACGCCACGCACAAAGGCAACCACCAAGCACGATTCCAGCGACTCGTGAGCCATGCCACCACACCGCCTGCCACAGCAGGAAAGATCGCCAAGATCATCCACAACGCAATCGATGTCGCGGAAAAAATCTGCCACATCCACGACAAACTCACGCCATAGAGCACCAAGCCATAAAGGAAGCCCAAGCGCACACCGACTTTTACTGAGACACCACGCAGCACGAGAAAAAACACCAGCAGCGAGAGCACCATCATCAAGCCCGGCGAAATCATCAGCATCCACATCATCGCCGGCACCAAGCCCGCTGCGACAACTGCAAAAATTCGTTTCATGCATTCACTCTAGCGAAAGAATCAGTCACGGCAAGAAACTTCCGAAAACGGTTGCGCCCGTTTTTTTCTGCCTAACAAAATGTTTTACTCCTTCGGCTCCTCGACGTCTTTAAGCAAATGCGCTGGCCAAGCGAACTTCGGGCTTTTGCTCGGATCGAAGCCTGCGAGATGTCCCTTCAAGCGCGTTTGTGGCTTGGTGTATCGCAGCTCGGTATCACCGAAAATTTCCTTCAACATCGCAGCCAAACCTGGATCGTATGCGATAAGCTCTGCGCGTGTGTTGACGTGATTGTGTATGCCATCGTTTTCGCGATTGTTGTCAAACCAACTCTGCACACCTTCAGCGAAATACTCACGATCATTGCTCCCTGCGTAGGTGCCCTTCCACAAGCCTTTTGCGAGAGCCTGATCATAACACGCCTTGAGTTTTTCATCAAACTTGGGATCGATGCTCTTGAGTCCGCGCAAATGAATGTTGTGTGCAAACTCGTGAATCATGATGTTTTCCGTGCTATACGGATCGCCCTCGAAGGCTAACATATTTTCCTCCGCACACGAGCACACGGGATCTGTCTCGGAACCACCCAATCCCCGTGCCCTTTTGTCCCAATACAATTTCGGCTTGAGCCATTTATATTCGGGAATGTCCGTCGTGAACTCGGTCGATCCAATCACCACCATCCGCGAGCCATTCGCTACCATCGCTTTTCTCAGATCAGGACGCTTTGCCAGCATCAGATCGATCAAATACGCCGCTTCCTTGAGCGCGTAGTCATTGACCTTGCCTGATGCCACCACCGGATAGCCACCCGCGCTGGTGTATTTTTCATAAAATGCATCCAGTTTCATTTCCGCAGGTGGCGCCGTCACAGGATATGGTTCTGCCGCCGCCGCGATGCTCACTAGCGAGCCAAAAATCCAACTCAGCATAAGGCAGGCACGATGTTTCATAGCCTCAGACTATCACAAACCACAGCGCTGGCGATGAAGTTTTGTGTCACCAAAGGCATCGGACAGCCCCGAATTCCGCGAAATTCCGCATTTTTCCATTGCACCACGCCGTTCCTTGTTTATAAATCCCCTCACGCATTCACCAAATGCCGCTGTAGCTCAGGGGTAGAGCAATTCATTCGTAATGAATAGGTCGTCGGTTCAATTCCGACCAGCGGCTCCATTTTTTCTCGCGCTGATTCTTTTTCCCAACCCTTTCTTTCTCATGCCTGATCTCCGGTTCGAACTCGCGGCGCAGGCACTAGGCCAACAAGTGATTTGTGGCATCGATGAAGCAGGTCGCGGCCCGCTCGCCGGTCCCGTATCGGTGGCCGCAGTGGTCTTGCCTGCTGATTTTTCTCTTGAGGAACTCAACGACTCGAAAAAGCTCAGTGAAAAAAAACGCGAGCAGCTCTATCACGCACTACTCGCCAATCCGCAAGTCCTGTGGGCTCACGTTTTTGCCGATGCTGCTGAGGTTGATGCCAAAAACATCCTCCGAGCCACCCACGATTCCATGGCCGCAGCCGCTCTCGCGCTGCAAAAAAAATACCGCATTGCTATCGACCATTGCCTCATTGATGGCCTGCCGCTCAAGCAATTTCCCCTCTCTCACCAGGGCATCGTCAAAGGCGATTCCCACTCGCTCTCCATCGCCGCCGCCAGCATCATCGCCAAGGTCAGCCGCGATCACGTCATGAAACAATACGCCCAAGAGTTTCCCGAATACGGATTTGAAAAACACATGGGCTATGGTACAAAGTCACACCTCGCCGCCCTCCACGCTCATGGCCCTTGTCGCATTCATCGTCGCTCATTTCAGCCGGTATCTCAACTCTCGTTGCCGCTTGACGCATCCTAATGGTGAACGCTGGACGCCACATGAAGTCGGCGAGTACGGCGAGCGCATCGCCTGTGCTTGGCTCCGTGCGCATCGCACCAAAGTTCTCTACCGCAACTACCGCGCGCCCCAAGGAGGCGAAGTGGATATCGTCGCCCGCCAAGGTGATCTGCTGCTTTTCATCGAGGTCAAAACCCGCCGCGAGGGCGGAGTCGGTCGACCACTCGATGCCGTCAACAGCGCCAAGCTCGAACTCATCGAACGCGGCGCGAACTCCTGGCTCAAGCTCCTCAAAACCCGCCGCATGCCTTGGCGCTTCGATGTCATCGAAATCATCCTCACCGAGGGTGAAAAACCCCACGTCAACCGCGTTGAGAACGTTCTTTGAGCGATCTGTGCAAAAATGCCATACATTTTTTTCACCGAGGCTTGCCAAGTCGCCCGCGCCCTTGCACAATCTGCCACCCCTCACTAGCTCTCGAAAAACCATCACACGATCATGCCTGAAATCACCGATAAAGAACTGCCTCAGAATGTGAAAGCCTATTGGCTCAAAGCACTCAGCGCAATCGAAGTCAAAAATCACGCCTACGCTGTCACCTTGCTGCAGGCCGTCATCAAAGACAATCCTGGCTTCTTGCAAGGTCGCGAACTGCTGCGCAAGTGCGAAGGCATCGTCACGGGCGGCCCGAAGAAAAAACAAAAAATCTTCGGCATGGAGTCCGGTGGCCCAGGCATGAAACTCCAAGGAGCAGTCAAAAAAGACCCCGCAGGTGCCGTGGCACTCATCGAGAAAGAACTCGAAAAAGACCCCTTCAACGATGGTCTCAATGATTTGCTCCACGAATGTTTCATCAAAATGGAACTCTTCGATAGCGCCGCCTTCGCCCTGGAGACCGTGCGCAAGAGCCATCCCGACAATACCAAAAACATGCACAAGCTCGCCCTCTACTACCTAGAGCGCCAGCGTGCCGACCTCGCCGGTGATGTTTACAACGACATCCTCAAAGCCACTCCTACCGATTCCATCGCTGTCAAAGGCTCCAAAGACTGCGCGGCAAAGCACTCCATGCAACGCCAAAAGTGGGACGAGAATTCCAGTGTTCGCGATCTGAT
>CANHKJ010000161.1 GCA_947460915.1 Verrucomicrobiia bacterium | reverse complement strand
CGCATGAAGCGGCGTATGGTTCCGGAACTCACGCTGGCTTTGATGGTTTGGACAGTGCCGTTGTCAGTGAGGATTGAAGAGGAGATGCCATTACTACTCCAAGATGTGAAATTTTCACTCCACTCGACGGAGTAACTGATGTCGGTAGCGGATTTGTTTTTGGTGTAGGTGAAATCGAACACATTTCCATTTTTTGCCAATGTTGTTAGAGAGAGGCTGTTAGCATGGGGGTTTTGGCCGGTGGCGTATTCTAATAGATTCGCTTCGCCGTCGTTGTTGCTGTCTGTTAGATCGTTGTTGTTGGTGCTGCCGAAATGGAGTTGTCGCCATTGTTCGATGGGTGACATGCCTGGAATGGTGAGCGTGATATCATTACCATCACCTCCGGTGTAGCTGATCGTCCAGTTGTAGCCGCTTGCTGTAAAAGTGCTGCCTTGCGGTTTGCCTGTAAATGTGCCGATGATCGCACCAGTGCTGGTTTTGTTAAGGATGGTGTAGGTGCTTCCCGGAGATAGACCGGGGGCTGCCATGATGTCGAGATTTCCTGTTAGGGTGACACTGCCGCCGATGTTTAGGGAATCTATGCTGGGGCGGATTTCTACTCTAGCTCCGCTATGGAGAGAAAGATTTCCTGTCGTCAATGGCGCATTGTTTGGCACGAGTGTACTATTGTTCACCGTGATGTTGCTCGTGAAACTTCCACTCACAACCAAGCGACCGCTGCTCAGCGTGGTGGCTCCCGTGTATGTATTGACGCCAGAGAGAGTCCATGTGCCCGTGCCATTCTTGGTAACGCTCACAACGTTTGTCACATTGTTGTCGGCGATGTTTCCACTGATGGTTCCTGTAGCCGTTCCACCGATTTGCAAGGTGCGTGCTCCCGTGCTCGGCGAGGTTGTGATGTTTCCTGCGAGTGTCAAACTGCCGCCATCGCTGACGATTTGCGAATTGCCTGCACCTGTGGTTAACATCAGTGTGCCGGAAATGGTGTTGTCGCCACTGACATTGCGCAAGGCTCCACCTGCTTGGGCTCCACTGGTCAACACCGTGGTTGTAGTGGGAAGTGTGATGTTAGAGCCCGCTCCATCGAGTTCAAGTCGGCCAATTCCAGAGGTGGAAAAGATCGATTTTGTCGGACCTCCTAATGCGTCCGCTTGGGAAATGCGGAGCACGCCCGCATTGACATTGACGCTACCGGTGAAGGTGTTCGTCGCAGTCAACTCCAGTGTTCCCGCACCCAGTTTCGTGAGTGCTCCAGTAGTCTGATTGAGAACTTCTGATACCTCGAACGTATGCGTGGCATCCGCAACATCGAAGCTCACAGTTTTGGTCGGAGTAAATGTCACCGTGCGTCCGAGATCCGCGAGGCTGGGCAGTGAATTGCCCAAGATGCGCAAGGATCCGCCATTAAACACGAGAGATGATGTGGGATCTCCTAACTGATTTCCTGCACTGATGGCTACTGTGCCGGCATTCAATGTCGTAGGTCCAGTGTAAGTGTTTGGCTGCGAGAGAGTGAGAATGCCGCTACCATTTTTTATCAATCCGCCTGTTTCCTGATTCAATACGATATCGGCTACAAAAGTATGCGTGGCCGATGCCACATCGAGCGTCACCGTTTTGTTAGGGGCAAATGTCACAGTCCTGCCCATCGCGCTGATGCTTGGCAAAAGATTGCTATTGATGCGCAACGCACCACCATCGAGCAACAAGGGTGCCGATGGCGCTCCGAAGTTTTCCGCGCGACTGATGGCAGTCACACCTGCTTGCAGCACCGTGGGTCCTGTGTAGGTGTTGATGCCACTGAAAGTGAGAAGGCTCCATGCGTCAGTTCGCTTAATGCCGCCAGCACCGCTGATGACTCCCGTAAAATGGAAATTGCCCGTGTTCGTTCCTTGTATCGTGATATCCGAACCTAACACCAAATCATTTGCCACATTCACGGTGACGTTCGAAGAAAATGCACCTAACTGAATAAAGGGAGCATTTTCTCCATTTTCGCCAATCGCCCCATTGACTTGGAAATGCAGTGCTCCACCTGTCACGTTGACGTTCACACTGCCGCTGCCTGTGCCTTTGAGTCGCAGCGAATTCAATGCGAAACTTCCCACGAGATCATTGGTGACCGCGGTCGTTCCCGCAGCGAGAGTTTGATTAGAGAGAATTTCCAGGGCCAATCCCGCACTGCCCACTGGCACGACTGCGGTGTTCCAGTTCCCTCCAGAACTCCATGATCCTCCGGCCACGTTTTGAAAAATAAACACCGGTGTGGAGCTGGTATCGGTGGGAATCGATCCGCCATGAAACTCTGCCAAATTAATCACGCCATCGCCATCAGGATCGGCATTGTCCGCGGCATTTCCTGTGCTTGCATTGGTGCTGAAGTGTGTGAAACGCCATTGCTGTATGGCGGAAAGCGGAGTCCATACCAGATTCGCGGAGGTAGTATTTTGCGAAATCGAAAAGGTGCCGTAGCCGCTCACAGGGCGACCTGCGATGTCGGTGCTCACTGTTCCAAGCGTGAAGTTTCCTGTGCGGGATGCCGCAGTCACAATGGGGAAGGTGCGTGATATATTCCAAAATGTGTTAGAAAAATCAGCGTTAGATTCGAGCAGAACATCGACTACGGCTCCCGTGCTTACAGTTGCCGTACTGGCAATGGCTTGGCCCGCGGCTAACGCGTTTTCGGGGATGCTCATTTTGATTCGTGAACTAGCGCCGAAGCTCAAGTTGCCGCCAAAATTCATCGTCCCCTTCAACGCCAAATGGCCATTGACTATTGTGTTCGGTGTCACGGTGCCACTGCCTCCAAAGGTTGCACCGCTGGCGACTGTGACAGTTCCGCCTGCACCAATGCTGCCCGTCATCAACAATGTTCCAGCACTGACTGTGGTATTGCCGCTATAAGTATTCGTGCCACCGATGGTCCAAGTGCCGCTTCCTGATTTCGTTAGATTGGTGATGTTGGTAGCACTATTGTTGACGATAGCACCTGCGGCAATGCCTGTTCCTGTGCCATTCAAGGTGAGTGTTTTGTCACCAGCTCCTGTCGCGGTGAAGGCGCTGAGTAAGGTGAAAAGTCCCGTGCCATTTTGTTCGATCGTCGCGCCACCTGTGGTTCCCGCGAGATTGATTACCCGATCCGTTTTCAGGGTTGGTCCGATGAATCGTAGCGTCGCCGTTGTGCCGGAATTTCCCATCGAAATGGTGCCATTTGCGACCGTAGTTGGAGCTCCTAGGCCACTGGCGTTGAGCGCCACATCTTCATCGCCAGGGTCGCCGACGAGACTGCTGATACTTTCGACTTCGGTCACACCACCATTCAATAATGTTTGGCCTGTGTAGGTGTTGTCGCCTAACAGCGAGACTACACCTGTGCCGCTGTTGCTTCGTGTTACGCGCGATGGTCCAGATAGGGACCCGCTCACCATTGTGGCGCCGTTGCCTTGAATCACAAATTGATCGGTCGTGCTGTTCGTCGAAAGCGCGATCTCACCACTCAATGTTAACGTGTCGGCATCGCAGCCTACGCGTGTCACTCCACTGACCGATATCGCGGAAAGATCGCCGGACCATTCGTTGTTGCCGCTCACACTGCGCAGCGCTCCATTTGTTGGCCCACCGCCGGTCAATGTGGCACGTGCGCCACTTACCTTGATCCCACCTTGCAACTCCAATACGGCACCGTTCGCTACGCTGACATCACCGCCACCGAGTGCCGTTGCGTGTCGCAGATTGAGCGCCCCTGCGCTGACCGCAGTGTTCCCGGATTGCGTATTTGCACCGCTCAGCACCAGTGTTCCTGCCCCGCTTTTGGTAATGCCTCCATCTCCATTGATGATGCCACTGATCGTCGTAACGTTCGATGCAATATTCATCGTAGCCGAGCCATCAAGTGTAAGATGATTCGCAATCGAGTGCGCAGCATTGGCTGTTGCTGTGATGTTCGGTGAGGAACCAAGGAAGAATAACGAATCACCACTGAGCGACACCGCTGCATTGCTCAGTTGCAGTTTGTTCGCGATCAGTGTGCCGAGGTTATCCGCACTTGCAATCGCGGCACTATTGTTGAAGACAATCGTCGTCGCTACTCCCGAAAACGGTGCCTGCGGTGCCCACGTAGCCGTGCTCCAATTTCCGGCACTCGCTGTGGTAAAGGTTGTCGGCGTTGGCCCTGGCGTGACGCTCACTTGCGTTGAGTTACTACTTTCGACACTGCCATTCATCGCCGAAACCACAAAGAAATATGCAGTGCCATTGGTTAATCCAACGTTGGTAAAACTTGGCGCATAGACGGGATCGGCAACGATGGTGTAAGGCCCGCCACTCACCGAAGCACGCTTGACTCGATAATGCGTTGCACCATTCACCGCATTCCATGACAACATGGCACCAGCATCTGTCGGTGTGCCACTTAGGCCTGTAGGTGTTGGCACACTAGGCAGGATGGACAAAATCAAAATCTGATCCAATCAGCAAGGGAAGCCAGTGCAAGAAAGCTCATGTATGTGCATACCAAGCTATCATAGCGTGTATTGACGCGCCGAAATCTCTTGATTCTAGCGAAGAAATTTTCAACTACGTAGCGCTTTCTCCCGACCTCTGGAATGTAGAACACTGTGCCTCTTCGGTTACTTTTTCCAGGCACTAATGCAACTCCTCCGTTGGCGTTCACGAATTGGCGAAACTCATCACTGTCATATCCGCGGTCTGCTAAAATGATTTTGTTTTTCATATTCCCTACAATCGCATGCGCCGTTTTGATCTCGTGCTCGTTGCCTGGTAAGAGCATCAGCTTTACCGCTTTTCCTTTACCATTCACACAAGCGTGAACTTTGCTATTTCGTCCTCCCTTTGTTTTCCCCAGCCCACGTTCTTCGGGCTTTAGAGTGTGACGACAGGCATCCTGATGGACTTTGATATGTGTCGCATCAATTGCACGAATAAGATCTTTTGATTTTTTCTCAGCAAGTGTTTCCAAAATTTCACAGAACACACCACGCTTCGACCATCGTAAATGAAACCGATAGACACTGTTCCATTTCCCATAAACTTGAGGAAGTTGATTCCACTGGCTGCCGGTGCACAGAATCCACCATATTCCATCAAGAGTTTTTCGAATATCAGCAGGTGGACGACCCTTTTTTAAAATGTTAGATTTTTTCTGATAGTTCTTAAGTTAATTTTTTTAGGCTCTCAGCGAGCGACTTCGGCATAGCGGAAGCAAGTGTCTTTTTCATGCGCATTCTATTACGCAGCAATGCTTCCGAGACTTTCTATAAAGTAAATTATTTTGTCCATCCTGCCTAGCGCTGGGTGTGGCATTCGCTTCGTCAGAGGTATCGCTCTCGAATAACAAATTGCTTGCCGTCACTTGATAAAAATATGTCGTTCCATTCAGCGCGGTGTTGTCCGTGAAATGCGTTGTGGCAATGCCACTTTGCACAACAGAAAATGTCCCACCACTTGTAGTCGCACGTTTCACGGTGTAGCTCGTCGCCCCACTCACGGCGCTCCATGTCAATGCTACGCTAGCATTTCCTGCTACCGCATCTAACGAACTAGGCGGCAATAAAGTCGCAACAGTTACTTCAGTTGAGTTGGCACTCTCACCACCCGCATTCACGGCATTCAAGACGTAGTAGTAGGTTGATCCATCTCTCGCCGCAGTATCCGCCGCATTGGAGCCAAGGATACCCGAAAGAATCGTCGTAAATGGCCCACCGCTCGAAGTCGCACGTTTCAAGTTGTAACTGGCTGCACCTGCTGTCGCATTCCATGTGAGATTGACCAAACCACCTCCAGGCACCGCTGTTAGGCCAATCGGTGTCGCTGTGTCTGTGACAAAGCTCACCGTTTCGGGGGCCCAAGTGCTGCCCGTTGCATTGCTCGCAAATACCCGATAGTAGCGAGTAGAGCCATTGGCGATGCTGCTCACATTGCTGCTGAAATTGCCAACACTGCGCGCGCCCAAATTGTTCGATCCAGTCCACGCCGCAGGATTTGTGCCGCCATCGGTAGAACCATGATAGACAATCACGGTGGTGGCCGATCCACCTGTCGAAGCGAGGAAACCATTCATCGTTGCAGAAGTGCTGCCGATGTTCGATGCCGCACGCGTGCTGATCACGGGAGCGAAACCTGCGGCGTTTGGCGTGGTGACACCTGTTCTTACCCACGTGGCGTTGTTGATGTTATCATATGTCGCTTTCACCCAAGCCGCGCTGCGTTTCACCTTGGAAATGCGGAATTCATCCAACGATCCTTTCCACCAACGTGTTGCATTTTCACTACCCAATCGCACCGCCCAGGTCGTTTGCTCTTCACTCCCTGGCGCACTATCAGTCCCTACTTGGACGCCGTCGATGTAAAGTCGAGCCGTGCTGCCATCATGAACAGCGGAAACATAATGCCATTGATTGTCCGCAAGATCCGTGCTGCTGGTGATGTCAATGCCCGCGCTACTGGTCCACCACACTTGGCCATTGCCATTGACGCTGATCCACCAATTCCGAGTGGCGCTGTCCGTTTCTTTCGCCCACAGCGTGCGCCAATTCGCTTTGTCACTGGGTGCCATCTTAAACCATCCACTCAATTCATAGTTGTTCGCGACATTGACATCTGCCGAATTCGCGATGATGGCATGTTGTGAGCTGCCATTGTGGAGCAATGCATTCACGACCTTGCCTGTTGTGACAGTAGCGTTCGATGTCGTGTTCAACGGCGTCGATGTCGAATCATTGACGTCCATGGAATTCAGATGCCACACGCCCGTGAAGCCGCCACTCCATGTCGAGCCATTGCTGGTATAGCCAGGAGTGGCACCAGCATACGCACTCGCGAGATTGTATTTCTGCGCTAGGTAACCACCTACTAATAATTCTTCATTAGCTGTGAGAGCACGATCGTAAATGATCACCTCTGCGACATCACCATCCCATGAACGGCCAGCGATGCT
>CANHKJ010000160.1 GCA_947460915.1 Verrucomicrobiia bacterium | reverse complement strand
TCGATCCCACCAAGGTTTGCATTCATGCAGGAGCTGTTGTTATGGCAGGAGCTGTCATCGGCGATGGCACGGAAATCTATCCGAACGTGGTGATCGGCGTGCAAGCACGAGTCGGCCGTGACTGTTTGATTTATCAAAATGTCAGCATCCGCGAGCGTTGTGTGCTAGGGGATCGAGTCATTCTCCAGCCTGGTGTTGTGATTGGCTCAGATGGCTACGGCTATCAATTTCATCAAGGTCGACATCAAAAAATCCCGCAAGTCGGCATCGTTGAGATCGGTGACGATGTCGAAGTTGGAGCCAATACATGCATTGATCGTGCGCGATTCGGAAAAACGTTGATTGGCGAGGGCACGAAGATTGATAATTTGGTGCAGATCGGTCACAATGTGCAGATCGGTAAGCATTGCATCGTGATCGCCCTCACGGGAATCGCTGGTAGCGCCAAACTCGGCAACTATGTTACCTGTGCAGCTCAAGTTGGCATCGCGGGGCATTTTGAAGTCGGTGATAAGGCAGTACTTGCAGCGCGAACAGCTGTTACCAACAATTTGCTAGGTTCACAAACCTATCTCGGTAATCCGGCGCAACCGATGAAGGACGAGCTGAAAAACATCGCCATGCAACGGCGTTTGCCCAAGATTGTCGAAGAAATCAAAGAATTGAAACGCAAGATTCAGGAATTGGAATCGTAGTTTAAGTCTAATTATATCCATCATCACTGCGCCACGAGGCTGTCAGAGAATTAAGCGACGAGGAGATTGTGATTCGTTGCTAAGCTCAAGCAAAAGATTAAATCAGGTGCCCAGATTGAGTTAGGCGGATAAAACTATAAAGTCGCAGTCACAGGCCCTGACCGGCCCTGTGACTACCATGCTGATCCAGCCTGCTGGTACTTTTCTCATCATCCCCAATGCTCGTCTGGTCAGTGAAAAAAATCGTAGGAAGAAGTGAGATAAAAGGTTTTTTCCTTTTGTAAAATCTGACGGATCAGATTAATCAGGCTATTCTGGTGGAATTGCACTCAAACCTTAAAGCGCGGCAACGGATTTCTCTAGCGCATCTAAGGTAACGTCGATATCGTCGTGGGTATGAGCGAGCGAGAGGAAGCCCGTTTCGTAAGGGCTCGGGGCGATGTAGATGCCGCGATCTAGCATGGCCCAGAAAAGCTTGCGGAAAAGCTCCATGTCTTGTGTTTTTACGGAGTCGAGGTTGATGATTTCGGCATCGGTGAAGAACATGCAGAACATCGAGCCGACGCGATTGAAGCGGTGAGGTATGCCCTTGGCGCTGAGGATTTTCTCGACACCTGCTTGAAGATAGGCACCGATTTGGTCGAGGGTTTCATAGGCTCCAGCTTTATCGAGCTCGTGCAACTGGGTCAAGCCCGCGACCATGGCCAGTGGATTGCCGCTGAGGGTGCCGGCTTGGTAAACGGGACCAAGTGGCGCGAGGTAGTCCATGATATCAGCGCGACCACCAAAGGCTCCGACGGGAAGACCGCCACCGATGACTTTGCCGAAGCAGGAGAGATCCGGCATGATGTTTTCCAGTCCTTGCACGCCGGCTTTGCCGAGGCGGAATCCGGTCATGACTTCGTCGAAGATTAGGACGGTGCCGTTTTTTGCGGTGATTTCGCGCAAGAATTGCAGGAAACCGACCTGCGGTAGAATCAGACCAGCATTGGCGGGATAGGGCTCTAAGATGAGTGCAGCGATTTGGCCATCCCATTGCGAAAAGGCTGCTTCCACGGCCGCGCGATCATTGAAGGGTAGCACAATGGTCTCGGCGGCAAATGATTTAGGAACACCGGCGGAGTCGGGCTCGCCGTGGGTGAGTGCGCCCGAGCCTGCGGCGACGAGCAGAGAGTCACTGTGTCCATGATAGCAACCATCGAATTTGATGATTTTATCACGTTTGGTAAAGCCGCGGGCGAGGCGGATCGCCGACATGGTGGCCTCGGTGCCTGAGTTGGTCATGCGAACTTTTTGTACCGATGGTACCCAGGAGGTGACCATTTTTGCCATTTCTACTTCCAAAACATTTGGGATGCCAAAGGAGAGGCCGTTCTTCGCGGCTTCGTGCACGGCATTAATCACCGACATGGGTGCGTGACCGAGAATCGCGGGGCCCCAGGTGCCAATGTAATCGATGTAGCTTTTGCCGTCGATGTCTTCGATGCGCGCGCCTTTGGCGCGGCGGACAAAAAATGGCTCGCCACCGACGTTACGGAAGGCGCGGACGGGAGAATTGACGCCGCCAGGTATGAGCTCTTTGGCGGTTTGGAAAAGCTTGTGTGAGGTGGGATAGCGCATGTCTGGGCTGATACTCATGCATCCTGTGGCTCGCTGCAACAGAGAATTTTCTCGAAATGAGTGGGGGGAGCATTTTTTTTGAATAACTTGCGAACTGCGTCGTCTTAAGAATTAGGTTCTCTGGCGATTCTTCTTTTCCTGGACTTGCAATTTTGCTATGAATGCTCTTATGAAATGCTTCACGCTTTGTCTCGCTTTGTTGTTGCCTGTGGCGGCACAGATTAAGCGTCCTGTCCGCAAATCTTTATTGGATAATGATCCGCGCGTTGTCTACCTCACGGAAATGCCCGACAAACAGATCGAGTTGATGATCATCAAGGAGGCTCCCGTTTATATGGATCCTGATGGTAAAACCAAAGTGGGCACGATTGTCGCGAATCAAAAGGTCAAGATCGAGGCGATCACCGAAAAAGCTTATAAAGTGCGCGGCAAGGGCACGCGCGATGGCATTTCTGGCTGGGTCGGCCCATGGGCATTTGCCTCGAAAGATCCACAATTTGTGGAGAATCTAAAAAAATTCTACCACCGTCAAATGGAGGTCAACAAGGTGATTGCGGATCAAGAAGTATGCCTCGGCATGACTACCGAGGAAGTAGCGCAATCATTGGGCCGGCCCACGAAAACCTCCGTGCGGCAGTCACCAGAAGGTCAAAGTGGCAAGTGGGAGTTCATCGAGATGGATGAACAGAAAAATTACGCCACCGTGCGGAATCCCCAAACTGGTGAGCTTTATCGTCAATTGGTGAGTGTGACGCAGATTGAGAAAAGCAAGCGAGTGATCGAATTCACGAACGGTGTGGTCAGTGCCATTGAGGACTCTGAGCAACGCGATGGCGGAAATGTGCGGATCATCGTGCCGCCCGTCGTTTTTGGTTGGTAAGCGCGATCGATTTCTGTTTCGCTTTTGCCATGTCTGCACCTGTTGCAAAGAAGATCGATTGTCACGTTCACTTGGTGGGCAATGGGAAATCCGGCTCGGGATGCTGGATACGAATGACTGGTTGGCATCGCCTGATGGGCGAAATGATGCGTCGCATGATCGGTATGCCTGTTGGTGTGGGGCATGCGGATTTTGATGAAATTTATGTGCAACGCTTGGTTGCATCCGTGCGTGAGTCTTCGCTCGATCATGCGCTGTTGCTCGCCCAAGACGAAGTTTATCATGCTGACGGCACCAAGCGCGACTTTGGATCGTTTCACGTGCCGAATGATTATGTGTTCAAGATTTGCAGAGAACACCCCGAATTTTTGCCTGCTGCATCGATTCATCCAGCGCGTAAGGATGCGCTTGATGAACTTGATCGTTGTCTTTCGATGGGTGCGCGGGCTTTGAAGTTGTTGCCGAATTGTCATGATGTCGATTGTTCCGATCCGCACTACGATACTTTTTGGCAACGTATGGCTGATGCAGGTTTGCCCTTGTTGGCACATACGGGTGGAGAAATGACTGTGCCGGTCGCGAATCCCGCGTATCAGGACCCGGAAACATTGCGACGTCCGTTAGAGATTGGCGTAAAAGTGATCGCGGCCCACTGTGCTAGCAACAGTAGTTTCTGGGATCGAAATTACTTTCCGCATCTGATTGTGATGATGCGAGAGTTTCCGAATCTTTATGCGGATACCAGCGCGTTCAATACACCAGTGCGCAGCGCGGCATTGGAGCATGCACTTGATTCTGAAATGCCCGATCGACTTTTGCATGGGAGTGATTTTCCGGTTCCCATTGGTACATGGTACGCGTTGTTGCGCGGTATGATTGATAGTGATGATCGACGCGAGGCGGCGCGCATCGGCAATCTCCTTGAACGCGATTATTTCCTCAAATCCCGCGCGGGTTTTGCAGAGAGTCATTTCACGCAAATCGAAAATGTTCTGCGTCCGTGGCGAGCAACTGCGTCAGTGATCGATTCCAATGAAATATCGTCGACAGCATCTCAGTAGTATTGTTCTCATGAAAGCCATAGCCTTCCTGCCGATCTTAGCCTCGTTATGCCTCACTGCTTACGGGGCGGTGAAATTCCCTGCCATTTTTTCCGATGGTGCCGTTCTTCAACGCGATCGTGAGGTTGCTGTGTGGGGCTGGGCTGAGCCAGGTAAGACGTTACAGGTAACATTTGGCTCGCAGCAAAAACAAGCCACTGCTGCTGCGGATGGTGCTTGGATGGTCAAATTGGATGCGATGCCTGCATCAGCCGTAGGTCGCGAAATACGCGCGGTAGAGGATGGAGGAGCGGAAGCCGTAGTGAAGGATGTGCTCGTTGGCGAAGTTTGGCTTGCAAGTGGGCAATCAAATATGGAATGGACTATCGCTGCATCTCGTGAGGAAGACAAAACGATCGCCACCTCACAGCCTTTGCCACTCGTGCGGATGATTGCAGTGCCAAAAAAAGTTACTCATGAGAGACAACAAGACTTTGAGGGTAATTGGCGACCTGCGACTCCAGAGCATGTAATGGGCTTTTCTGCAGTAGGTTACTTTTTCGCTCGCATTATCCATGAGCAAGTAAAGGTGCCAGTGGGTATCATCAATAGTTCATGGGGCGGTACTCGCATTGATCCATGGCTTGCAGAAGAGGGTTTTGCGAAAGTTCCTGAGCTGGCAGACATGGCACGCCAGCGCGCTGAGCAATTGCCTGGGCAATCAGCCTTTGAGCAAAAATTCGCAGCTCATCTCACAGCTACTCGTCAATGGTGTGATGCCGCAGAGGCTGCCGTCACGGCGAAGTCACTCGTTCCAACGCAGCCAGTTACACTTCCACTTTTACCCTTGCAGAGTCAGACGGGCATGTATCAGGCGATGATTCACCCAGTGCGATCCTATGGCGTCAAAGGATTTCTCTGGTATCAGGGCGAGAGTAATAACGGTGAGGGGATGCTCTATTTTCAAAAAATGAAAGTGCTCATTCACGGTTGGCGCGCACAATTTGCTGTGCCTGATGCCCCATTTTTATTTGTTCAATTGGCACCCTACACCTACGGAGGTAAGGCCCTCCAAGAAATTTGGACCGCTCAGCAAAAGGCTTTGGAAATTCCAAACACCGGAATGGCGGTGATCAATGACATCGGTGATATTAAGGATATCCATCCGCGCAACAAATCTGAGGTAGGACGTCGGCTCGCCTTATGGGCCCTAGATCGTACTTATGGAATGAAACAAAAAGCTGTTAGCGGACCGTTGTATCGCGCATATAAGATCCAAGGTAATTCGATTGTATTGTCATTTGATCATCTTGGTTCCGGCTTGGCCACCCGAGATGGGGCAACTCCATCGTTATTTGAAATTGCTGGTACCGATGGGATTTTTCATCCGGCCACAGCCCAAGTGAGTGCCGATGGGGAATTCATTTCGCTGACAGCGCCGCAGGTGCCCGAACCATTCCAAGCTCGCTTTGCCTGGGCAGAGACTGCTGAGCCGAATCTTATGAACAAAGAAGGGCTGCCTGCTGGTGCCTTTCACACCCATTGGCCCGAAGACCCTACCATTGGCAAAAACCTGAGTGGAGGCAAATCATTCACCTCATCGCACGAGAATCAACACGGTTGGAATACGGGCGTGACCGATGGCGTGTACGGTGATGCCGCACCCCAAGCCTATGCCACCAGCGAGGTTGCGGATTTTCCCAAGCATGTCACCGTTGATCTTGGTTCCGAAGAAACTGTCGCCCTCGTCCGCTTCGGTGTTCCCAAGGTTGGTTCCACCAAAACCATCGCGATCTCGCTCAGCATTGATGGCAAAACGTTTCAAGAAATAGGGCGACATGATTTTGCCGCCGTTACCCAAGCTCGACACGATATGCGCGTTTCTGCACAAAAAGCCCGTTATCTACGTGCTACTTTTGTTGGCAACCACGAGAAACAGCACGATAATTTTAGTAAAAATTTTGGCTTCCTCAGCGAGCTTGAAGCATTTGCTCCCAAAAACTAAATTAGCACAATGCGACGATGCTTTCTTTTTTCTCGCTTATAGATTATCGCCTTGATTCTTAGTTGGCTTACCGTCAGTTGCTTTACATTTGGCGGGGCAAGAGTTGCCTCACGAGCTAGCGGGAAAATGGTAAGTCAGTAGCTATCATGAAACAGTTCGTTATGTCGAACCAAGTCAGAGTCTAAATTTTC
Organism: Verrucomicrobiia bacterium; assembly: GCA_947460915.1. Taxonomy (GTDB): domain Bacteria; phylum Verrucomicrobiota; class Verrucomicrobiia; order Verrucomicrobiales; family Akkermansiaceae; genus UBA956. The sequence goes on along the minus strand of CANHKJ010000160.1, from coordinate 532 downwards.
TTACTTTTCATGATTTAGAGCATTTTAAATAATTTTGTAGCCGTTGTCTAGATTGCTGTTATGATCCTCGCATGGCAACAATTTCGGTGGATTTACGGCAACGAATTCTCAAAGCCTATGATCGGGGAGATACGACGCGCGAGTAGGTCGCTAGTCGACTTGAGGTATCTCTCGGCATGGTTAAAAAACTTATTCAGCAACGGCGTCATTGTGGCGACATCGCTCCTCGCCATCATCGTAACGGACGCAAGCCCATCATTCTCGACTCTCATCGCCGTGAGTTGCGTTCTCTGGTTTCTAAGCAGCCCGATCTGACTTTGGAGGAAATTCGTGCGCGTCTCGGCCTTGCGTGCACGATTCAAGCGATCCACTACGTTCTCGCAGACATGGGGTTGACATATAAATAAAGTGACAGACACTTTGTAGATAATTTCCTTGCACATAGGTTTTTATCACCTAGTATCAACGCATGCGCAAGGCACGATGGCTAGCACCATGGAAAGATTCGCGGGTAAAACCGGCGATTTACCAC